>CAYIYY010000202.1:0-2368 GCA_964367605.1 uncultured Candidatus Izemoplasmatales bacterium
GGTTGGTATGATTCTAGTAAAGAACACATTTTAACTTCTGTTGATCTTATTTTAAAACGACTAGATACTGATTACTTAGATATATTACTGATTCACCGTCCGGACGCCTTAGTTGAGCCTCAGGAAGTCGCTTTAGCTTTTGAAGAACTTTACACTTCTGGTAAAGTAAAAGCCTTTGGGGTATCCAATCATCATCCAGGTCAAATTGAATTATTAAAGAAATATATCAAATATCCGATTATCGCCAATCAAATGCAAATGAGTTTAGCAACTTCCCCCATGATTAGTTTTGGGATGAATGTTAATACATTAAATGATGAAGCAGTTAACAGGGATGGTGGGTTAATCGATTATTGCCGGTTGAATGAGATTCGAATCCAAGCCTGGAGTCCGTTTCAATTCGGATTTTTCAATGGGGTTTTTATTGATCACCCAGAATTTGTAAAACTCAATGAAGTGATGCAACAACTCGGTGATAAATATCATGTCTCTAAAACCGCCATAGCGATTGCTTGGTTATTAAGACATCCTGCATCAATTCAGCCGGTGATTGGCAGTGTTAGTCCAAAACATATCATTGAAGCGTGTGAAAGTACGACCTTTCTACTCGAAAAAAAAGAATGGTATGATCTTTATCTCGCAAGTGGTGCGTTGCTACCATAAAGAATACCATTCTTATAGATTGATTAATGTAGATTGTCCTTGGGGGCAATCTTCTTTTTTTGAAGTAAAAAGACAATGCCAAGCATGAATACACCAACGATGAAGGAGATAGCACTGAAATCGAACAACCATAACGGTTTAATGCTATAGAGTAATCCACCTACCAAAGGACCAACAAACATGCCTAGCGAGACAAAAGAGTGTCTTATGCCCATAATACTGCCAAACTTACCTTCACTGGCATGTAAAGAAATATAATTTTGTTCTAAAGGTTGATAAATGGTCTTAAAGATAATGTATATCATATAAATGGAATAAACGAAGATGATAAACTGATTCGAACGAAAGACGATGAAAACGATAATCGCTGAAATAATTTGAATAACGGCGATTAACGTTAATTGTTTTCTTGCTTTTGCAAATAAAGGAACTAAAAAGATACTGGTCGCTAAAGATACAAAACCGGTGACCATGACGAAGGTACCTAATTCTAACGAATCATATCCCAAAGCGTCAAAATGAACGTCAATGTATTTGTTTAAGTTGGTATTGCCTAGGGTAATGAAAAATAAGGATAAAAAGAAGATTAACAAACTTGAATCAATTTTTGTGATATCCTTGAAACTGGAGAACATCGAAGGATGACTTGATACGATGGTTTTCTTCGTTTCATCTTTGAAAGTGAAAACGATATATAAAACATAGATGATATTAAGAATGGCTTGTATCAAGAAAACAACTCTTAAATCAGTGGTTCCAAGAAGAGTTGTTAAAGTGGGGTTCGTAGAAATAAAACCCCCGAGCCAATAACCAATTGAAGTTCCAAGGGTGGTTGCGGCACCGACATATGCAAGGTTTTTCGTGCGCGATAATTTTGTGGAGATTTCAATGACATCACTGGTTAGAAGTGTTAATGGTGCAGCCACCCCTAATCCACTGAAGAAGCGAAAGAAGACCATTAAGATTGTATTTCCGCTATAAGCGAAAAAATACTGGCCAATACTATACATTAACAATCCAATGATAATGAAATATTTTTTCTTTCCTCGGTCACCAATAATCCCCCAAAGAGGGGCACCGATCATCATTCCGAGACTCATTAACGCAAAAAAGACACCAAACATATAGTCTGATATTTCCATCCCCCGAACCATCGCTGGTGTTACAGGGTGACCAAGATTATGGATGATACCTTCGATAAAGAAGAAGGAGATTAATAGTAATACTTTTTTACGCATGAAAGTCTCCTAGAAATGAACTACATCTATTATACGATATCACGCTCGTTTTTTGTCATATTTCACTTTAAAACATCAATTTTATTATTTCTAATCTCAATCTTTTAACTTTCATTTTCTTGTATTTTCCGTTATAATATTTATAGATATATTGAGGAGGACATTATGAAATTTATACCAACTTTAGATCCTAACTTTAAACCAGCAGTGTTAGAAGTAAGGGAATTTATAAATAGGGTGAAGAACAGTGATTCTGAATCTGAGGTTGCTATTTGTGTAGAAAGAACTAGAGGTTATAACTACATATATAGAATGCCAGCATTTAAAGATAATACTGGCCATGATGATGAGAACTATTTTATTATAGAAAGAATCATTAAATCCATTTTATGGATGGTTGGTGGATTTAAAGTATATATTGCAGGAAGTAAAAATCTTGCTGAAAAGTTAAAGAGAGAATATAGTGC
>CAYIYY010000203.1:0-2355 GCA_964367605.1 uncultured Candidatus Izemoplasmatales bacterium
CCTGCGAAATTAAAAGCTGCTTTATAGGCATCGACGTTTTCTTGTAATCTTGAACAGTCTTTGATGGTATCTAATTTATTGATAATAAGAAATACCGGTGTTTTTGCCTTTGCTAGTTCTTTGAAAATTTCGATATTCTCTTGCTTAACATCCTCAAAGGCGTTGATCATAAATAAGACTAAATCAACAGTTTTGATGGTACTAATCGCTGAACTTGACATATATTCACCAAGTTTAGTTTTCGCGTGATGAATCCCAGGGGTATCAATAAAGATGATTTGTGATGTTTCATCGTTATAGATGCCGGTGATTAAATCACGGGTGGTTTGCGGTTTATTTGATACAATCGCAACTTTTTGTTTTAAAACTTGGTTTAAAAACGTCGATTTACCGACGTTTGGTTCGCCAATGATTGTGACAAATCCGGATTTGAACATTACAAATCTCCTTCAGTGAAGCCAAATGGTAATAATTCGATATTATGATAGACTTTCATTTCATCTTTATTGTTCGCTAGTATGACCTCAGAATCATCTTCCATGAGTTCGCGCATCACTTGGCGACAAGCCCCGCATGGCGAGACAAAATAATCATGATCAGTATAGACTAAAATGCGTTTGATGTCTTGTTTACGGTAGCCTAAAGAGTAAGCAGTAAATAAAGCGCTTCTTTCGGCGCAGTTCGCAAGTCCAAAAGAAGCATTTTCAACGTTGATGCCTTTAATTAATTCACCGTTTTTTAATTCTAATACAGCAGAAACTGGGAAATGAGAATACGGTGAATAAGAATTTTTGATGTTTTCTTTCGCAATTGATAATAATTTTTTCATCGATTTACCTCGTCAAATTACATTTCTTTAAAATACTATTTTGAAGATTAATCATGATTGCTTCATCTTCAGGGGTGAGGTGATCATACCCTGAACAATGCAAGAATCCATGAACACTTAAAAAGCCTAATTCTCTTTCAAAACTATGACCATACGCTTGGGCTTGTTCTTTCGCTTTATCAATCGAAATGAACACATCCCCAAGTTCGTTCATAGAGTCATCGTTTTCAAAACTAATCACGTCAGTGGCGTAATCTTTATGGCGATAATCGAGATTGAGTTTATGGATGGCTTGATTATCAACCAAGATGATGTTAATGATTTGCTTCCCAATCAAATGAATCTCTTTTGCCGATTGTTTTAGGACTTTGACAATCGTTTTCTTGTAAGGTTTCATTGAATCATCATATTGATTAAAAAGATTAATTTTGAGCATTTTCAAACCTCTTTAAGATTGTTTGAACCAATGGATGTCTGACCACATCGATATTATCAAAATATAAGATGTCGACATCATTGATGTCCGTTAAAATCTTACTTGCTTTCACGAGTCCTGATTCAGCGTTTTTAGGAAGGTCACTTTGTGTGATATCGCCAGTCACGATCATTTTAGACCCAAACCCTAATCTAGTAAGAAATAATTTCATTTGATTAATGGTCGTATTTTGAGCTTCATCTAAAATGACATAAGCATTTTCTAACGTTCTTCCGCGCATGTAAGCTAAGGGCGCAATTTCAATGGTACCTTTCGCAATCAGTTCTTCTGTTTGTTTATGTCCCATGATTTCATAGAGTGCGTCATATAAAGGACGGATATACGGATCCACCTTTTCCATTAAATCTCCCGGTAGGAAACCAAGATTTTCACCCGCTTCAACGGCGGGCCTCGTTAAGATCAATTGTTTAACCGTGCCTTCTCTTAATTTCTTAATGCCAATTAAGACGGCTAAATACGTTTTTCCCGTCCCAGCAGGACCGATGCCAAAAACCAAGGTGCTTTTTTCGATGGCTTCGACATACTTCTTTTGATTAATGGTTTTTGCATAAACGGGCTTTCCTGAAAATGTCTTGATGACTTCTTTACGATTAATGAACAAGTCAGAAATTTCGTCATCACTGACTTGTTTGATAAGATTATGGATATAGATAATGTCTCGCTCGTTAAAAAAGATATTTCTTTTAACAAATAACTTCAGTAAATTAAAGATTCTTTCTAATTCAGATAAAATCACTAGATCATGAGAATCGACCATAATTTGGTTATTTGAGGTATAAAGTTCGACATGATATAAACGCGATAATAATTTTAAATATTTGTCATTCGTTCCAAGGATTTGGACCATTTCTGAGACAGTATTCAAGTTTAAATTAAGGACAGATAAGTCAACCATTAAACGGCATCACTCCTTTTATTCTATCTAGATAAAATTATACCATATTTCTATCATTTTTTCTCTATTTAGGACAATTCTAAAGCAAAAAAAAGCACTCCATACTGGAAAGTGCTTTTGAAGACTATATTTTAC
>CAYIYY010000204.1:0-2351 GCA_964367605.1 uncultured Candidatus Izemoplasmatales bacterium
CTTGTTATAAGTAAATCCTGTGGGATTCGTTTGAGAGAAATCAACAACCATACCTCTTAAACCGTTGACACCAACGCTCTTGGCATAAGGGTCAACGACTTCATTAGTTTTGATACCGTTTGTTACTTCATAAGTATAGTATTTGCCATGAAGATTTCCGTTGATAGAAGCAACCCAAGTTCCTTTTTCACCTTTCGTCATCGAAATCGTTTGTGAAGGAGTGTCGGTTGCGGTTGAATCTTTTTGAATGAGATACGCTGGAGTTCCTGAATCATATATTTTGAGAACGACTGATGAAGATATCGGAGCCCATAATCTGAAATTCGTTGATGTAGCACCAACAACGGCTCCTAAATCATTACCAGTATATCCAAAAGCAGTTTCAAATTCTTCGGTGTCATAGATTCCGTCAAATGTCACATCATATGATTTAACACCTTCAGAGAATTCAACATTAATTGTATAGGTGTTTGATAAATCAACATCCGATGAAATCGTCATAGTTCCAGTTAAATTATTCATTGTGACTGTTGCGGTAGCGGGTGCGTTATTAATTAAAAGACTGATTTTGTCTGAAGTAACCGGCGATGTTAATGAGAATTTAATGGTTCTCATTGCGTTAAAATAAGCACCAGTTACTTTATTGCTTTTGTCAGGTCCGTTGGGATCATCAATAGAATAACCGATACGTTCATCACCCTCAACGAGGTAGACATGGAATATTCCGTCTTCTGCAGTGGTTGGAATATTGATAAAACGGTCTTTATCAATATCTTTTTTGGTCCACTCACCTAGTCTAACAATAACTCCCATTCTTGAAGCGGTGACGCTTGAAATATCAACGACCGTAACAGAACCGAAAGAATCTGTCACAATCGCTCCCAAATCATCTGTGTCGATGGTTTGTGCTGCTCCTTCACCACCTTCTGGCCATAACCAGAAATTCCATCCGTCATCATAATCATTCGCATAACGAAAGTAATGGATGACCATTGTATCGGGGGTGGTTAATTCTGCAGATACAGTAACCGATGGTATAAATACCAACCCAAAAATAAACACGATAAATAATATCATTATTTTTTTCATTTTATGTATTTTTCTCCTTTTTATTTACAAACGTTTACACGATTATATTTTATCATATTTCTATAACATTTGTTATATATCATCACATATCCGCATGTAACCGATTACCCTTTAGAGGTTCATAAAAACGCTTGCATTCATAAGATGTAAGTAGTATTATATTTGCGTAAATTGGCCCAATATATTTATTGGGTCACAAAATTCTTAATAGGAGGATAAAATGAAAAAAAGCTTATTGCTATTGTTTCTCGCAGTATTCACTTTATTAGGAATCGCTACAACTGTCCAAAATACAGTTGTTGAAGCGGCTACTGGTAAAGTGGTATACCATTACCAAAAATGGTATGGTGATTATGACAATGTCGGTCTTTGGGTCTGGAATACCGGAACCGGTGGAACCGCTGATGGTGTCGATGTAACTGGAACTGATGATTTCGGAGTTTACTTCGATGTTAATATTGGTTCAGACGCTACTACAATGGGTTCTGTCCCAATTGCTGACGAATTTGACGATGCTACAAATCGTTGGAATCACAAAGATTCATATCCCGGTGAAAATGGACCAATGGATATCATGATTGATGTAACGGCAGCTGCTGCTGGAGCTACAATGCATGTTTATTTCTTTAGTGGATCTAACAAAGTATTTGTTGCTAGCGCTGAATATTCAAACGTATTCGTTGTTTACTTCACTGCTACCGAGACATATGAAGAAAACTTAGGTCTTCATGCTTGGGGTGGATGGTATAACGATGCAAACGTAGGTCAATGGGGTGTTTGGGGAACTCCAACACCAATCTTCACTGCTAACTTCTTAACTCCAGAAGGTAAAGAAGGTCGCATCGGTATGGTTAACGGACTTGTTGGCGACGACGCTGCTTCAGCAAACTTAATCGTTTATGCTGGCGACGACGCTACTAAGAAAACTGGTGACGTTATGGATGCAGCTGCCGGACTTGAAGCTGGCGATGTTACAGCAATTTATGTTGCAGGCGACACTTATAAAGGTCTCGACAAAGTACAACAATTCGCTGACGCTTCATTTGCTTTCAAGATGATTGCTTACAATAATGCTTCTTACGTATTAAGCGGAACTTATGCTTCAATGAAAAATACGATTTTAGTAAAATTCTCAGCTGACGTTCCTATCGCTTTCTATGATGAAACTCAAACTCCAACTGTTACAACTTATGAAAAATACGAAATCGTTGGTTACAACTATGTACCTACTGGTACTGGTGGTATTACAATCGATGATACAG
>CAYIYY010000205.1:0-2324 GCA_964367605.1 uncultured Candidatus Izemoplasmatales bacterium
TTTATTCGGTCAATTGATAAATATAAGTATCAAAGCCACTGGAATATTCAACACTTCCATCTGGTAAATACCAAATCGCTTCTAATCCTTCGGTTGCTTCTACAAACGCTAACCCTTCCGTATAACCCATCAAATAAACGGCGGTTGAATAGATATCAGCCATACCTCCGTCTTCAAATAAGACAGATACTGCAGTGGCGTTTTCCATATCTCCGCTTGGCATATTCGTTCTTGGATCAATGATATGATTATAGTACAGTCCATCTTCAGAACCGATAAAATAACGTTGATAATTACCGGATGTAACAATCGATAATTTTTCAGGTATCTTGAGTGTCACATAATAGTCGGAATTATAAGATTCAAAGGTTGGTTCTAATAAAACGATATAGTAAAAACCATCTTCATTGTTCGGGTTAATTCCCCCGGCTTTAACATTGGAATTACCCGCATTTAAAATATAGGAATATCCTTTCGAATCGAGGTAATCCGTGACAATTTCTGAAGCATAACCCTTACCAAATCCACCTAAATCAATCGACATATTCGGTTTTGCGAAAGCAATCGTCAGAGTAGTTTCATTGAGGATAATATCATCAGGATTGATGTTATAACTTGCTTCTAAAAGCGAAGAATCAGGAATAGGACAAGTATCTTGTCCAAACACACTCGTACAAGCGGGATTTTCTCTTGCGTCATGCCACACTTTAAGAACAGGATTTAAAGCGATATTAAATAGAGCGGTATTTCCGATCTTAACCGATCTTTCATTGGTTAATACATATTTTAAAGCATCAAACAATGCTTGATCAATAACAGTTTCTTTATCATTGTTTTCATTGATGGTGTAAACGTTATTAACACCGGCATATTCATTGTACTTATCAAAATATTGATGGTACTCTAAAAGTAACGCTTCAACATCTTCAAAGACAACTTCAACATCGTATCTTTCGGTTTTATCTAAATAGAGCGTTAATGAAACGGTTGTATCAAACATCATTGACCACGTCTTCGTACATTTATAGACATCTTTGACTTGACCTTCGACACAGTAATCGAGATTGGGTTTTGTAGTACATCCGATAACGCTAATAGAAGTCATCAATAAAATCATCATAATGAGTATTTTCTTCATTCAAATCACCATCATCATTATATCAAAAATTCTGAAATAAGCCAATGAATATCGTTTCGAGATTGGTTGATATTTACCTGATTTTTGTGTATAATGAGAGCGTTAGTTATAAACTTGAGGTGAGACGATGAAAAAATATGATTTTATCTTTGTTGGCATATTATTAATCATAGGTCTCGCTGCTTTATTAGGCTTTAAACTTGTAGAAAACGCGCAATCAACCGGAAACATTTACGCTAAAATCTTTTACCAAGATGAACTCATTATGGTTATTGATATGAAGACGTATGATTATACGGTCTATAACACCCAATATAAGAATCAAATACATGTTGGGAGAGCTGAAGAAGGCATTTTTTATGTCCCTGGTGCCATTATGACAGAAGCTGAAATGCAAGCCTTGTGGGACATGGATGAGTATGCTTCAAATAATGAAATTGTTGGAATTAAACTATTAGTACAAGACGAAAAAATCGAAGTCGATTATCAAGTGAGTCCCCGAGATTTATGTGAGTTACAACCCCCAACGAATTCAAGCTTAGAACCAATTGTTTGTTTACCGAACAAATTAGTTATCAATGTCGTAACGAATATGACGTCAGATCAGTTTATCCCTGACGCCATCATGGAGTGATTATATGTTTTTTGATGATGTATTTATTATCGCGAGAATTGTTTTGTTTTTTATCGCAACCCCTTTTATCTATAAGGCATTACAAGCACTTGATTTAAGTCGAATTTTTAAGGCTAATTCAAGTGATCAAATTCGTTTTATCTATATGGTTGTTTCTATCATATTAGGCTACCTTTTCGTTGATGCACTCATCTCGTTGTTTGAAAATATGAATGCTTTATTATAAAAAGAAAACCCAAAATTTTTGGGTTTTCTTTACATATAACGGATAACTTCTTTTTCTTTAACCAAATGCGATTGGAAGTTGGATAGTTTTTTTACCATTTCACCAATCTTATCGGTGTTTTTATCTAAAACAACGAACCGAAGCGTGATTACATCACCGCCATAGATTTTTTCTACATTGTCAGTAAGCGAATGTAAATAGAATTCAAGTCCTCCAGCAGAACCATAATCTACGGTGACTTTACATTGTTGGTATAAAGCAGATTCCGTAATAATAGCTATTTTAATGGCGTCTTTGACAGAGGATGAATAAGCACGAACGAGTCC
>CAYIYY010000206.1:0-2319 GCA_964367605.1 uncultured Candidatus Izemoplasmatales bacterium
AGATTTATGAAGAAACCGGTAAAATCCGAAGTGATGAAATCAAAATCAATGATGAATTAGTGGTTTTAGAAGATAAACAAAAACTGATTCGCACTGAACTCAATGAGCTTGTCAAAGAAAACCTCAACCTTGAACAAGATGCTTATAATTTATACAATCAAGAAATTGCGAATGCGAAGGACATGCAAAAGGTTGAACTAGAATACCGTAAACGCATTGAAGTTGAACTGACTAGTTTGACGAATTTAGAAGATTCGCTCAAAAACAAACAGTTCAAATACACGAACACCTTTAATCTTGGGTATCCTTACGGATTAGAACATATGAGTTACTACATGAACGAACTGAATAAATTGGTCAAATCCGAACTCGTGAAATATGAGAGCAAAGTTCGTGAAGCCAGAGAAGCCGCTGAAAAACTCTTTAAAGAGGATTTCATCGCTAAATTAAGAAGTTATATCGTCGCTGCTCAAGATGAAATCACGAAGATCAATATCACGCTTAAAGCCATTCATTTTGGTGAAGATACTTATGAATTTATCTTCCCTAAATCAAAAGATTATGCGGAATACTACGACATGGTGTTAAGCGAAGATTCCTTACGTTCTGGAACTGAAATCTTCAACTATGATTTTGAAATGAAGTATCAACGTCAATTAGAAGAATTATTCATCAATTTAGCTGCTGATGAACTTAATTCTAATGGGGCAATCAATAAATTTACCGATTACCGTACATACATGGATTATGATATCAAAATCCGCAATAACTCCGGTGAAACCATTCTTTACTCCAAAGTCTTTAAAGAAAAATCCGGTGGTGAAACCCAAGTACCATTCTATGTCGCAACCCTTGCTTCCTTCGTTAGAGTCTTCCAACAAGCCACAAGAGCCAATGTCAGTGATTCGATTGGTTTAATCCTCTTTGATGAAGTCTTTGACAAGATGGATACGTCCCGTATTAAATCAATGATGGAATTCATCAAACAACTCCCGGTTCAAATCGTCTTAGCGACTCCGCCTCAAAAAATGGAAGTCTTAAGCAAGTATACTGATACGACAGTTGTGACGATGAGAGATGGCAAAGCAGCTCGTGCTTACGAAGTTGTCCAAAAATATTAAGATAAAATACATAACTTTCTCACAATGTTTTTGGTATAATAGTCGTGAAATGCATTGATAAGGAGCTTGCCTATGTTACTGAAGAAATCGATTATCTCATTTTTACTTATTTTTACTATGTTTTCTATTATTGGATGTAGCCAAGAAACCACTACAACAGATAGTCTTGACTATTCTGATTTTGATTATATCTCTGATTACAGCGAAGTCTTTAATCGCCGTGAAGGAGATTACTTGGTTTATGTTTACCAAGATACGTGTGCTGCTTGTCTCAGGTTGAAAACGGATTTCCTCAATTTTGCTAATACGTATGAGGATTATCAAATTTATTTCTATAATGTTGGAAAAAATTCTGATACAACGAATCAAGCAGAGTACTTATCGATCATCGGTCAAACCCAAGTTTCTACCCCTGTTTTATTAGTCGTCAAAAACAAATCATTCGATAATACGAATGTTTCCAGATATTATTTTGCGGGTGAAACGAAAATAAGAGCGATGATGACTGACTTAGAAAAAGACTCATACCCTTACTGGGACTAACTAAATAATCGGAGAAATCCGGTTATTTTTTTTCGGAATAAGTAAAAATCATGATACAATTATTAAAGAGGTGAGGTTCATGCAACGCTATTTTATTTCGTCAAGCCAAATTCAAGAATCTTATGCATTCATCACTGGTCAAGATCATCATCATATCAAGAACGTTATGCGTTCTAGAATCGGTGATGAGATAACAATCGTTGATGAATCCGGCAATGGATTTTTAACTAAAATATCTGAAATAACCAATCAGTTGATTAGAGTAGATTTGATCAATCGACTGGATTCAAATATCAAACAATCCAAGATTACAATCGCGCAAGCACTCATTAAGAAAGACCGTTTTGAGTGGTTTTTAGAAAAAGCGACGGAATTAGGCGTTTATTCGATAATTCCGACGTTATTTGAGTATTCCATCATCAAAATCGATGAAGTAAATGAAAGAAAAAAAATACAAAGGTATCAAACCATTGTGAAAGAAGCCAGTGAACAATCAAAACGGTTTGTTGTCCCAAAAATACAAAACGTTATGAAGTTATCCCAACTTCCTTTTGAACAATATGATAAAGTCCTCATCTGTTACGAAGGCGCAAGCAGTGATGACTTTATTATGTCCATTGTCAAAGAACTCAATTTATCAATGTCAATATTAGTG
>CAYIYY010000207.1:0-2281 GCA_964367605.1 uncultured Candidatus Izemoplasmatales bacterium
GTTACAAACCATAGACTTACTGGAATTGAAACATCATAAAATAATTGTGATGGCATCGCAACTATACAATCTACTAATCCTTCTTCTAAGATTGATTTTCGAATATCATATTCTTCTTTTCTAGATGTAGAAAGTGAACCATTAGCTAAAACAAACCCAGCAGTACCTCTAGGACTTAATTTACTAATCATGTGGCTTATCCATGCATAGTTAGCGTTAGTTGCTGGCGGAACTCCCCATTTCCATCTAGCATCATCTTGAAGTCTGTTTTGACCCCAATCTTTAATATTAAACGGAGGATTTGCTAATATGTAATCTGCTCTTAAGTTTTTATGTTGATCATCAGTGAATGTATCTGCATCTCTTTTACCAAGATTACCATCTATTCCTCTAATGGCTAAATTCATTTTAGCTAATCGCCAGGTTGTAGCTGTAAACTCTTGACCATAAATAGAAATGTCACCAAGTCTACCTTGATGTTCTTCTACGAATCTTGCAGACTGAACAAACATACCACCACTACCACAACAAGGGTCATATACTCTTCCTTTGTATGGTTCGATCATATTAACCATTAAATTAACCATTGTTGGTGGTGTATAGAATTCACCTTCAGTTGATCCAAATTTCTTTAAGAAATATTCATAAACTCTGCCTAGTATATCTTGTGACTTAGCTTCCTTACTACCTAAGTTAAATGAAAATAAATCGATCATTTCACCTAATCTAGTTTTATCCAATTCTGGTCTTGAATAGTTTTTTGATAATACATTTTTTAGAGTCTCATTTTCTCTTTCAATTTGAATCATTGCATTATCAATGATTTGTCCTATTTCTGGTTGTTTAGCATGAGATTTAATATAATCCCATCTTGCTTCTTTAGGAACAAAGAATACATTTTCTGATTCATATGCATCTCTATCCTCTTCCATTCCAGGATATTTTGTTTTAATTTCGTTATATCTTTCAATAAATGAATCTGAAATATACTTTAAAAATACGAGTCCTAGTATAACATGTTTATATTCTGAACTTTGAATATTCCCCCGCAACTTATCAGCCATTTCCCAAAGTTTATCTTCAAAACCTAATGATACTGTTGACATATACTTTCTCCTTCTTAAAACTTATCTAACTCTTATTCTACTATTTCACAGCTCATTTATCAACAATAAAAATGTAAATTGTAATTTAATTGCCGCTAAATCATAATGTTAGCTATTTTAATATTGCTTCTGTTTTTATTTAGTCTTATTTTCAATAAATTATAGTTATCTAGTCAAATGTAACATCTAATATTTGTTTATTCAATGATACATTCTATCTTGCATAAATATTATTATTCTTTACACCACTATTCGCTTTTCTTCTATTAATTTAGTAATTGCGAACTTAAAATTTGTCTTAGTAATCTTTAAATCAGATTCAGTTCCTAGTCTAATTACAGGCGGATATCCTTCTTTGGATTCAAGCTCTGCAATTAGGCTTCTACTTTTTCCTTTTCCTATCGCACTATGAGGAACAGCACCTACAAGAATTACGGCATAGTTAGTATTATAATGAAGTTTCTTAATATCATAGGTTTGAACCTTATCATAATCCAAACATAACTCAATCCTGTCTTCATAAATACCCAACTCTTTACATATTGCAATAAGTATTCTTTCCTTAACTTGACTATCTCCCAGCACTACAATTTTCCCAGATTTATATGTGCAATAGCTATATGCATTTCTGTCTTTTACTAAATGGGCAAGTCCACATCCTTTTAAAATATCGTTTAATTTTTCTGTTCTATTGAGATAAGTTATAATATTAATAATTTCATCTTCTCCTATTTCGTTTATAAGCTCTTCAAGTTTGGCCATAACTAAGGACATAACTCCCCTCCTTATTCTTCAGAATTGAAGATTGTTTTTAATAAGTTTTCTGTCTTGCTTATTTTCCTTCTTAAGAGCTCAATTTGGTCTAATGTAGCAAGGTATTTCAGAGCAATAACTTTTTGTTGTTCCATAGGAATCATAGGGATCAACAATTTCTTCAACTGGGATACGCCGATGTTGAGGACTGTAGCTCCTACCGCTATGCTTTTTCGCCGCAATGCCTCTTAATTTACCTATAAACAAAAAAGACCCAACAGGCGCGCAACGCTGCCGTCAGGTCTGAATGTCGTATTTATGAGTATAACCTTAGTCGCGAAATCAAAAGGTGTTTAACCCAACTTGTCGCGAAATCAAGACCTCATCAACTTGCTTTCTTACTTTTGGTTGTGTCCTACTTT
>CAYIYY010000208.1:0-2269 GCA_964367605.1 uncultured Candidatus Izemoplasmatales bacterium
GTGACCAAACTCATCCCTTCGAAAAACGAAGTTGTCATTGATGATATCATATTAGATGAGTCACTCATCCACCGTTCAGGTGTCTTAGCTTTAGAAAATTCTAAAAGAGCAATTATCAACATGGGAAATGTTTGCCGTGCAATGTTTGAATATACTTATGATTTTTCTTTTGAAAACGTCCATAAAAATATGGAAATGGGTTTACAGTGTGAAGAAATCATCGACGGCATGGACGATAAAATTCATAACTACTTAGTTAAAATAGGTGCTGGTGAATTAGGCCGTTATGAAATGACAGAAATGGCTAAGCAAATCGATACCATCAGTGACTTAGAACGAATTGGCGACCATTTAACCAATTTAATCGAATTCTTTGAAGAACGTTATACCAGTAAAATCGATTTACATCCAGAAGCCAAAGCAGATTTAATCGATTTATACACATTATTACGTAAAACCTTACATCAATCATTAAAAGCATTTGAGTCGAAAGATAAAGATATCGCTACGGAAGTAAACGTTCGTGAAAATGAACTGGATAAACTTGTAAAGAAATACCGTAAAAATCATATTAACCGCATTAATGATAAAACTTGTTCTGAAACCGAAGCCGGCTTTTACGTTGATATCCTTTCCAATATGGAAAGAATAGGTGATCACTGTAATAACATCGTTGTGAATGTCTTAACCGGAAGTTATTCACATGATGATTATTTATTTTAAAAAAAACATCAAAAAATAATGAAATGATGATACTTGTATTTACAAACGTTTTAATATATAATATGTAAAGCATTAAACAGGTGAATTATGGAAAAAGTCAAAATCCACTTTCGAATGGCTATCAATAGCGAAAATGAGACGGTTTTTGAAACTGTCGGGAATCATATCGCTTCTAAATTATTCTTTGAAGATAATGAAAATTTTCGTTATATCATTGAATATTCAGATAACTTTGTTAGAATTGAAAGAATCGGATTATCGACAATGAAGTTAATTCTTAAGAAGGGACTTCCTTCAGAGGGACACTTTACCACTCAAGGACTCTCGTTTCCATTCACCGTTATGACACGAAATATCTTACTAAAGAACCAGGAATTATCATTGTCCTATGATATGCTTGATAACGATAGCGTTGTCACACATCATGAAATGAATCTTAAGTGGATTTAACATGGAAGGAACGGAAAAAATGACTGACATTAAACAATTGTCACTTATCGAAGCAGCTGAAGCTATCCTTAGACAAAACAAAGGCCCAATGACCTTCTTAGATTTGTTTAAAGTGTTGAGCGAATCAAAGGGCTTCACAGAAGATCAAATTGCTGACATCATTAGCCAATTTTACGCCGATTTCATCATTTCAGCGAAGTTTGTTTATACCGGAGATGATTTATGGGATTTAAAATCTCGTCAATCGATTGATTTATGGGATAAAGACGGCGCTTATTATCAAGAATTCCCTGAATACGAAGAAGAAGTCGAATTTGAAGATGAAGAAGAAGACGACTTTGAGGATGAAGATCTTGATGAAGATGAAGAGGAAGAAGACGAAGCTGAATTAGAATCTGACTTTGAAGCTGAATTAGATGATGACTTCGAAGAAGACTTCGTTGATGAAGATGAAGAGGCTTTAGTTGAAGAAGATGACTTCGATGACGATAAGTACAATGAGTACATGGACGACTACGAAGACATGTATGACGAATAAAAAATAAAAAGCAATTGCTTTTGTAAATTGAAATTGTTATAATTTTAAAGAGCTCACTAAAATGAGGGTTCTCCATATGGGGAACCCTTTTGCTTTTATAATATTTGATGAGGTGCAATACGATGAAACAAACTAAATTTATCTTCGTGACCGGTGGGGTCGTTTCCTCTTTAGGAAAAGGAATTACAGCTGCTTCTTTAGGAAGACTTTTAAAAAATCGAGGACTTAAAGTCTTCATGCAAAAATTTGATCCTTATATTAACGTCGACCCAGGAACTATGTCGCCTTATCAACATGGTGAAGTTTTCGTCACCGATGATGGTGCCGAGACGGATCTTGATTTAGGGCACTATGAACGCTTTATTGATGAGAATCTTTCAATCCACAGTTCTGTTACGACGGGAAAAATTTATTCAACCGTCATTGAAAAGGAACGCCGTGGCGATTTTTTAGGCGCGACAGTTCAAGTCATTCCGCATATTACCAATGAAATCAAATCAAAGCTTGAAGCCGCTGCGAAAGAATCAGAAGCGGACGTCATCATCACTGAAATTGGTG
>CAYIYY010000209.1:0-2245 GCA_964367605.1 uncultured Candidatus Izemoplasmatales bacterium
GACCAATACCATAATCTGCTTCAATCATCAAATCATACGAAGATTCTGGTGACAAACCATCAAATGATATCAAATAAGATTCATCTAGGACATCATATGAATAAATAGTTTGATTAGCACTCATTAAAGAAATAACATATGGATTGTCAATGACTTCTCCTTCAAATACAGCTGAAATGGATTGATTAGTGATTATCCAGTCCGAGAGGGTTACAGTTGGTGCCTTAAATGTAACGACTGCAATCGCAGTTGCTACCACAAGGACACTAACTATCGCTGGAATAAAACTTGTGAAAGCACTTATACTAGTAGAAGAAATACCCGTTGGGGTGGACTGAACATGACTATTTTCTTTTTGAGTATATTGGGTTCTTTCCCCTAATTTACCTTCAAATGTCAAGTCATTGATTTCTTCATAATGTAAGTATTCACTATCAAACATGGGACTTACTTCCGGTCACAATCTTTATGAGTCCTTTTTCAATTAAAACTTCATTTGTTTCAAATGGAAGTCTATAATCTTGATCAATCGAATCATGAGTTAATACTTTGTTCTCACTCATTAATTCATCAACTAAACGTTTCGCTAAGATTAAATTTCCATTTCCTTTTACCAATAACATAAGGGGTGTCAATTCATGTAATTTAGATTTTTGTGGTTTTAACTTATTTAATGATTCACGAGGATCATTTGGTTGAAATCCAAAATAGATTCGCATTGTTTGACCAGACAAGGTGATCTTCACAATTGTCTTGTTTTTATATAAGAATCGTTCATATTTCCAAGACTTTGATACAATCACATCTTGATACTTTAAGATGTGATTTTTTAATTCATTAAATCGTGCCATGCTCTCAAAAGGAGCTTGATGAATTCTAGCCTCTAAACTAAAATTATACTGAATATAAGTCTCCCCACTTGAACTGGCTTCAAGTTCTACCGGAATGTTCTCTTCGGTTTCAGTATCTTCTTCTAGCTCTTCTTGTTCATGATCAATCTCTTCGGGAGCCTCTTCCTCATCGGATTTATCCTTTTTACGAAAAAGAACATCAGAGAAAAGATAAATTATATAGATGAGAAGTAAAACCACAATGATGACTTCTATCAAAATGATGACATATGCATTGGATGGTATTAGAATAGCCAAAGGAAGGATTGAACTATTGAGAGTGTTGGTTCTTATATCGTGTATCCTTTTCCAAAAGATGATAATGATTTCAAAAATGATAACAATTATCAATAAAATAATAAGCCACCAAAGATTGATGTATTTAATTGGATCCCCTTCCATCGGATCTCCTATTAAATAGAAGTCACTAAAATGGTTAGTGGTAAATGTAAGCCAATTCCCATCTTTAGTCGTATCAAACACTTGAACTTCATCATTGGAAAGATACACCACCCGAACATTTTTTCTATTTCTCATTTCTTCAGGAACTAACAAACTTACTTCATACCGATCATCGACTGAGAATGTCGTTACTTTTACATCGTCTTGATCTACAAGACTAATATCAAGTTGTGCATAAATAGTTTGATTTTTCAAAATACTTTGAATTTTTTTGATGGTTTGTTGCGTAAAAGTAGGATTAATTGATCCAATCTCGATATGATGATAGATTTCTTTTTGTTGAACAATAACATTAATATTTACTATAACAACTCTGTATTCTTTTTTCATTCCTTGCTCATTAAAAACAGATACATAGTACTCTTCTAGATCAATCTCAGATTCATCTAAAGTAGGATTATTTGGTCTTATTTCGCCTGTTACAACAATCGGTACTTGGTCAAATTGCTCAATGGCGCTTTCTAAAATGGTGATTTTTTCATTGAGAGAAAGTTCATCATTTAAGAAATCTTCTTTCACAGAATTAAAAATTTCTTCGAGTTCTATTAAACCAGCTTGAGAATATTGATAACTTTGATCATTTGAATAAGTATTGTATACGGTAGCCAATTCAACAGAAAGAACATCATAATTGGCTTGGTCTTTTATATCTTGGGTAAATTGAATTAGCACATCATCAATGTCATTGATTTGAACGACATCCTTTAACGCTTCACTTAATTCGTCAATCAAGTTTTGTAATTCGGGTGAAATATTTACACCAGATGGTAGTAAATTATCAACTAGTTGATTAATGTTTTCTAAGGAATGTGCCTTCGCTTCCGCTAATAATTGGGCCTCAACATCTGCTTTCGCTTGAGTGATGATATTCTCAAATTCGGCATCATTCAAAG
>CAYIYY010000210.1:0-2236 GCA_964367605.1 uncultured Candidatus Izemoplasmatales bacterium
GTCTAGAAATAGACTTTTTCTTTTTATTCATTTATAAAATAATCAATTGAAAAGGGTTCATATTTTCCATTGAAATAAAGTGTAAAATTTGATAATATATAAGTGTTTAATAGGATTGCGAGGGCGATATCTCAATGAATACCATACTATCAGTGCAAAATATTACAAAAACATTTCATTTATCAAAGAAACAGCAGAAATTGGAACAATCTCACGATAAAATAAAAGTCGCCGTTAATGGCTTGAGTTTTGAAGCCTATGAAGGCGAAATTTATGGTTTACTAGGTCCCAATGGCGCGGGTAAAACAACAGCATTAAGATGTATTTCAACGTTAATTAAACCGGATTCTGGCGATATATTCATCAATGGTCATAGTGTTATCACTGAAGAAGATAAGGTTAGAAAACATATCGGATTTTTAACCAGTGATTTGAAATTAGAAGATTTTTTCACACCGAATTATTTATTTGATTACTTCTCGAAATTACATGGGATAGATGATTCCGTTCGAATCGAAAGAAAAAAACAATTATTTGAACGTTTTGGCATCAAAGATTTCGCAGAAGTTAAAGTGGGAGAACTCTCGACCGGTATGAAACAAAAAGTATCGATTGCGGTGGCGATTGTTCATGACCCTGATGTTATCATCTTTGATGAACCGACCAATGGGCTTGACGTATTAACCGCAAAAGTTGTGACCGATTACTTAAAAGAATTACGGGATGCTGGTAAAACGATTATCATTTCGACACACATTTTTAGTTTAGTGGAAAGATTATGTGACCGCGTTGGTATTATTATTAACGGCAAATTGTTACTGGATCAACCGTTATCTGAAATCGCAACTAGTGAAGAAGCGCTTGAAAAAGTGTTCTTTGATTTAGTCGAAAAAGAAAGTGGGGAAATCCGATGAAAAATATTCTCACAATCTTTAAAAAAGAATGGGACCGTGTCATCAAAGATAGACGTCTTGTCTTTAGTGTCATCTTACTTCCCGGACTCATGATATTTTTGATTTATTCCTTTATGGGTAATGCGATTTCAAGTTTTACTGAAGAAGAAGTTCAAGACGTTGCGATTGTCGCACCCGTCGATGATTATATCAGTATTTACAGTAACTTTGAAACGGCAGAAACGTCGAATGTATCTTTTATTGAAGCATCGCAGATTGAAGAATTTAAAACAAGAATCGATGACCGTGACTGGGAATTACTCATTATTTTCCCCGAAAATTTTGAATCAGAAATTGGGGCGACAATTCCAAATGTCGAAATCTATTACAATCCCAATGAAATGCAGTCACAAAGTGCGTTTTCGCGCTATAATGGTTATTTAGAAGCTTATCGAACAATTTTGATCAATGATAAGTTTGGCGATACTTCCATGTTTCAAACGGCGTTAACATCGACACCAGTGGATGAAAACGAAGCAATTGGTGAAATGATGTCAATGTTACTTCCGATGCTTGTGGTGATGTTCTTGTTTGCCGGAGCAATGTCCATTGGACCTGAATCGATTGCCGGAGAAAAAGAGAGAGGAACGATAGCGACCTTATTAATCACCCCCGTCAAACGCAGTGAGATTGCGATGGGTAAAGTCTTAAGTTTAGGAATTTTATCATTGATATCGGCGGTATCTTCCTTTATTGGAATTATATCCTCCCTCCCAAATATGTTACAAATGGGGGACATCGATATCAATATTTATGGTATTAAAGACTATTTGATGATTTTAGTACTGTTATTTTCAACGGTATTTGTCATTGTCGGTGTCATCAGTGTTATCTCGGCATATGCCAAGAGTTTAAAAGAAGCAAATACATTAATAACGCCGATTTATATTTTGACGATTTTAGTCGGTGTGAGCTCGATGTTTGGGGCAGGCGCAACGGATCAATATTTTATGTATTTGATTCCGCTTTATAATACCGTTCAGTCACTAACGGCGATTCTAATGTTTGATCCAAATACTGGCATATACATCCTCATTACCATTATTTCTAATTTACTTTACGTCACAGGACTCATCTTCCTACTCAATAAAATGTTTAGAAGTGAAAGAATGATGTTCTCAAAATAATAAAAGGAGGAACACCATGAAAATAATTCATATCTTCGGTTCCTCAGGTTCTGGAACAACCACCCTCGCAAGAGCTATTTGCGAGCGTTTTGGTTATCACATGATTGACATCGACGATGTATTTTGGGAGCCGACGGATCCTCCTTTTACCGTGAA
>CAYIYY010000211.1:0-2227 GCA_964367605.1 uncultured Candidatus Izemoplasmatales bacterium
TTATAATACTATTTAGCTATCTAATAACATAATACGCAAGAGATGAGGTTATTCTTTTTTTATTTTAGCTATTTTGAGTTAAAAAATACAATTTCCTATTGATTAAAAAAATAATGTCCAATTTTTTTGGACATTTTTCTTTTAAAAGAGACTTAATTGTTCATATGGAAGTTTTTCTTTAAATTCATGAATGTAGGCAAAGACGTCATTGGGTTGATGTAAGATATGATGTTCTTCACATATTTGATGGAATAGTTTTGATAACTTCTCATTACTTGGGCTCATGATAGCGTAACTATCGCCATAGGTTTTGATATATCTTTCCTTTAAACCTGGAAAATGAGTGTCTAGTTTCTGATAGAAAAATTCTCGATTTCCTTCTCTTAACGTTAAACCAATGCCAAAGAAGATGATTCCTTTGACTTTAGCTTCGATACAGTACGCTAATATACCCCTTAAATTTTCTTCTGTATCATTGATAAAGGGAAGTAATGGGTCAAACCAGACCACACAAGGAATATCATGATCACGAAAGATTTTTAAGGCTTCAAAACGTTCTTTGGTGGTCGATACATAGGGTTCTAATATCTTGCATAATGTTTCATCATAGGTCGTTAAAGTCATTTGAATGACAGCTTTTGACTTCTCATTGATACGCTTTAAGATATCTAAATCTCTCAAGACAGTCGCACTCTTTGTTAATACACTCGCCCCAAATCCGTATTTTTCAATGACCTCTAAAGAAGATCGAGTGACTTTTAGTGTCTTCTCAAGCGGAATATAAGGATCACACATCGAACCGGTAGATATCATCGCTTTATGGCGTTTTTTAAGTAGTTGAGCAGCTAATATTTCAGACGAATTTTCTTTAATTTCAATGTCCTCAAAGTCATGGTCCATTTGGTAACATTTACTTCTTGAATCGCAATAAATACAGCCATGGGTACAACCCCTATAAAGGTTCATTCCATTTTGAGGGGAGAGGATAGTTTTATAAGTTTTATAATGCATAAGACCCCTCCTTTTGTTTCCATTAATTATAAGATATTTCTTATAATACTACAATCCAATCCAGAAAAAAACCGACAATAATTGTCGGCTTTTAGTTTAAAATGAGGTTCCTGCTAAGGCAATGATGAAATACCCAAAATTATCTCGGCCAGTGACCTTTAAATAGTAATCGCCTTCTGTTGTAAGTGTAATACTTCCAGATTGATTTCTTTCAATCATGGTTAAACTAGAATTATAAAAAGCTAAGTCAAAGAATCCTTGATTGTCTTTGATGGTTACCATGTAATTTCCTGGTGTTAAATGAAACTTGAAATAACCAAATTGACCATCATAGAGATCACCTTCGATATCTTCATTCAACTGATAGGTACGGTTGATGTGATCAATATTTGTCACAGGATAGGTATGATATTCTTGATAATTAATCGGTTCTTTCGTGCTTTTTGAAATAACGATTTCTTCATCTAGTTTAATACTCAAGGTTTCATCATTCATGGTCACATCAAATGACTCTAAATCAAAAATCATCGTTAAAGATTTGGTTGTGGCATCATAACTGACGGTCAGTTCGGCCATTTTTCCAACCAAAGATTCGACCGTTGCGCCAACGGAAGTAAATGATTCTTCAATGTCTTGAAACATTTCATCATCAAATAAGGTTTCAAGCGATACTTCGGTTTTAAATACCCCTTCTTCAACCTCTTCAAATTTTGATTCCCATTCTGCTTTACCCGTGTAATCTGCTAAATTAAAGATTGTGGAATCAAAGGGGATGGCATCTTCAAGTTCATCCATTTCAACGGGATATAAACGGTTGCGGTCTTGAATGTAAGCAAGCATCGTATCACCTTTTTGTGCGAGATAAACATCTAAAGTGACAGTATCCAAAGAAGCGATCACTGCGACTTCTTTTTCATTTACGAAATAAGTCATAAAAACCGCTGTCGTCATCGGATCTAAATTATAAGAATTATCGCCATAATCAACTGTCGTTGTTATCGAGATATCAATCGCATTTTCATCAATTATTTCGGCTTCAAAAACATTCATCATTTTATCATACGGTGTACCAAAAAAATCACATCCGCCTAATCCAAAAACCAAAAGTCCAAATACCATCAGTAAAACTAATTTTTTCATCGTCATCCTCCACCTATAATAGTAAAAATATATTCTTACATATTTTACATTAAAACTTCAAATACTACAACCACCC
>CAYIYY010000212.1:0-2225 GCA_964367605.1 uncultured Candidatus Izemoplasmatales bacterium
TATCATAACAGAATTTGCAGATAAAGGTGACGGTGGTGCTATGGGTCGTCTTGGACGTGCTTACCGCGACGGTAAAGGCGTCGAGAAAAATCTCGACAAGGCAGCAGAATGGATGCGTAAAGCTGCTGATAAGAATATAGTATGGTCTAACGAACTATTCGATATTCTCTGGCGCATAAGCACTCCTGAATCGTTTGAAGAAATGATCTCTATCATAACAGAATTTGCAGATAAAGGTGACGGTGGTGCTATGGGTCGTCTTGGACGTGCTTACCGCGACGGGAAAGGCGTTGAAAAAAATATTCCCAAAGCTATTGAATTAATGCGTTTAGCTGTCAGTAAAAATGTATGGTGGTCTAATATAGATTTATTTGATATGTTATATGATTATGGCGTGGCCGATAATTATGAGGAGATGATTAGTCTTTTGGACATGCCTCTTGAGAACTTCAGAGGTGAAAATTTAGGAAGTGTATATGGCAGACTCGCTCGGATACATCGTAATGGCAAGGGCGTGGAAAGGAACGATAAGTCTGCTATAGCATACTATGAAAAGGCCAGTATTCTGCGCAAAGCGTGGAGCCCCGAATACGTATCATTTTTAGAAAGTTTGCTTACATCTGCTGAAGACGATGAAGAAAAAATTAGACTATCTATAAAGTTGTCAGAAAAAGGAATAAAGAAATACTACCTGAATTTAATAAATAATTTTTTACCTCGAATATCTGAGCTAGAATATAATAAAATAATTAAACTGTCAATTATAAATGACTCAATAGAGTCTAACGAATTAAGTCTTTTTGTTAACCACATTTACGAGAGATGTCAGTCTATAGACTCACTCATAATATTATGTTCGAATCTATATTATAAAATTAATTCTAAGGCTGACATGGATAATAAAAAAATTGTAGACCTTATTAATCAATTGTTGCTCATTATAGGGAAAATTGTCGATGCACATAATATAAAATATGATCCGAAGTCATTCTTTAGAGACTTGCATCCAATTGACAAAAACTATGGCGTAATTCAAAAGTGGAACGAATGGATCCTCGGTATATTTGATGATATTTGTTTAAAAAATAAAATCGATTATTGTCTGGCATTCGGGACACTGTTGGGAGCATATCGTCACGAAGATTCGATTCCCTGGGATGACGATACCGATGTGTTTATTTTTAGAAAGGATTTAATTAAGATGGAAAATGCTTTGAGCGATAACGAGCATGTAACATTGTTTAAGTATATTGATACAACCAAGGAGGGCAAATTCTTTATGGCATATAAGGTGAAACATAAAGAAAGCCCCTTGTTTTTAGATGTTTTTATTTTAGACGATATAGAAGAATGTGATCATGAAGCATGGATCAGATTTAAAAGTTTAGAAAAGCAATTTATAGGCGATTCGAAAAAATTGATGAATGAAGTATCTAGGCCATATGTAAATGATGGTAGGGTGAATAATTTATTAGAAAAATATTTAATCGAATCTTGTAATGATACGGGTTTTGAAAATACTAAAAAAGGAGTAATATGGGGGATAGACAATTGCGCAATGAACAAAGAGTTTGTATTCAATAAGGAAGATTTTTTACCATTTAAGTTGGCAAGTTTTGGTGAAGGAAGATATCCAATACCTAATAACACGAAAAAAATACTGGCGAGAATATATGGCGATGTGTACAAGTTACCTTACGATATGACATCACATAGTCATTATAATATAAAGCAGATTGAAAAAATAACTGGCCTAGAATTTAGTTCAGCAATTGCGAAAACCATTGATACGGATTGACTAAGATGATTATTTGATAATATCCATTCGAAACCCATTTCCAACTATGGTCAGCACATTTAGACTCGATGCGGATAATATCCATGGGCATTAGGGTTTTCATGTGAAAATAATTGCATAAGATCTTGATAAAGACATTATTGAACAATTTCAATGGGTCCTTTAAATCGTTGAACCCGAAAATATTGTGAGTGGCACGTATGGTCGATGATAAATCTACTTTCGACTCACTCCGCGACATTTTACATGGCCTCTAAGAATATGTTACCGCGATATGATTTAGAACTCGGAATCTATACTTATAGAATCTAATATATCTAACGTCCGCTAAGAATTATAGTTCTATTAAGCAGATTTGGTTTGTATTTAATACCTGACTTTGACAGTTCATTCTTAAAAGCGTCCACTCTTGATATTGGCAACAACA
>CAYIYY010000213.1:0-2220 GCA_964367605.1 uncultured Candidatus Izemoplasmatales bacterium
CTTCTTGATCGGGTAATTTATATCGAATCGATAGCGTTAATAGTTCGTCGGTGAAATGACTATTATCATATTTTAAATCGTCGGGGATCGTATAATTTTTACTCTCAATATCTTCGAGTGAATCAACAGGTATGATTTCATAAATGGCGATGACTTCATGTCCTGCGCCTAAATCACCGGCGTCTTTTAAATCATTATCAAAATCCTCGTAATCTAACATCCGGTTTTCATAACCAATCAACCGATATCCTAAAACATGAAGTGGATTAAATTCAATTTGTAATTTAACGTCTTTTGCGACAGTGACCAATGAACCACCTAATTCTTCTATGAAGACTTTTTTCGCTTCGAGTAATGTATCAATATAGTAATAGACGCCATTCCCTTTATCAGCTAAAGTTTCCATTTTACTGTCTTTGGTATTTCCCGTTCCAAAACCTAAAACACTTAAGAATATTCCGGATTCTTTTTTTCTTGTGATGAGTCGTTCGAGTCCGGATTCCGTAGAAATTCCGACATTAAAATCACCGTCTGTTCCTAAAATAACACGGTTATTACCGCCTTCAATGAAGTGCTCTTCTGCGATTTCATAGGCGAGTTCAATCCCCGCTCCACCGGCTGTAGAACCACCCGCTTCTAATAAGTCAATCGCATCTAAAATTTCTTCTCTATTTGTCCCATCTGCACCATCTAGAACAACACCTGCGGATCCTGCGTACGTTACGATTGAAATACGGTCAACAGCTCTTAATTCGTTGATCAGTAATCGGATTGCAGATTTTAATAAAGGAAGTTTATCAGAAGAACTCATACTTCCTGATGTATCGAGTAAAAATACGATATTATTCGGTGCGGTTGATTCAAACTCGATGTCTTTGGTTTTAAGTCCAATCATCACTAATTGATGATCGTTATTCCAAGGTGAAGTAGCGTATTCAGTTGTCATATGAATGACTTCGTCTCCTGATGGGCCATCTAAGTTATAAGAGAAGTAATTGAGCATTTCTTCAATTCTAACCGAATCCTTATTCGGCATAAAACCATCATTTAATTTTCTTCTAATAATCGAATACGCCGCCGTATCGACGTCACTTGAGAACGTTGAAACTGGCATATCAGCGGTTTTCGTAAAAGTATTTTCGATAATTTCCTGATATTCTTCCCCAGTGACGTTTTCGGGATAGTAATAATTTGGGTTATTGAGCCCTTGATCATAATACGACGCTGAACATCCCGTCATAATAACGATACTTAAAAACAACATGATAATACTGATTTTTTTCATTTCGTTCAACTCCTTTGACATCATCTTAGCGTTTAGTTGTGACAAAATAATGTCAAAAATGACAAATTTAAAAATAATCTCATCTTTTCAATATTATTCTTTTGTGATATGCTTATCATGAATGGGGTGAGGGTATGCGTTTGATTATCATTGAAGACGAAGTACATTTAAACGATATCTTGCATGACTATATTCAAGCATCCTTTGAAGGGGTCATCATTGATCAAGTCTATGATGGTGATGATGCATTAGAACTTTTATATAGTAATACGTATGATGTTGTTTTACTTGATGTGATGTTACCAGGAACAGATGGGTTCGCCATAGCGAAGGAAATTAGGAAAACCTCTACAACGCCAATTATCATGCTATCAGCTTATAGCGATGAAGATAATCAAATCCGAGGCTATAACTTAGGCATCGATGAATTTGTTAAAAAACCTTATAGCCCTAAACTTGTTATGAAAAAAATTGAAGCGATATTAAATCGTTATCAGGGGGCTAGCCCTTCAGGACTGAAAGCCTATGGCATCATCAAATACGATTTAACGAGTTATCAACTATTCATACTCGATGATGAAATTCATCTTAACCCAAAAGAATGGGAATTATTTAATCTATTCATACATAATATTGGCGTGGTTTTATCTCGAGAGACCATCATTAATAAAATATGGGGTTATGATTACTTTGGGGATGATCGCACCGTTGATACCCACATCAAACGGTTGAGACAAAAAATGAATCAAGCCAGTGACTATATCAAAACCATTTATAAAGTAGGATACCAGTTTAGTAAAGAAATTTAAAAACAGAAGGAGGAGTCGTCATGAAAATTAGTTTGTTTCTCAAAACTTTTTTAATTCTCCTCTTTTCTTTTTCAATCTTGTTTTTATTAAGTAATCTTTATCTTTATTACGAGTTTAGCAATAAAT
>CAYIYY010000214.1:0-2193 GCA_964367605.1 uncultured Candidatus Izemoplasmatales bacterium
TATCTTGAATAGTTCTAAGCCATTTAGGCTCTATGACAGGCATATATTCGTGCTTAGCTTCTTTAGATAATAGAGTATCATCAGCAATCTTACGAAGTTTTTCTTCCCAAGATTTTCTAATACCTATAAACTCATCATAACCAACCACAGAAAACATTCCTTCAGATTTTAAAACATTCTGCATTGTAACTAAGTCAGTTGCTTGAATACGTATAAGTTGCTTACCATCAAAAAATACTAAGGTGTACTCTTTATGGTTCTTGAAAAAGTTTGATAGTTGTTCCGCAGATGCAGAACCTTTCATATTGTCAAACATGTCCGAACCGTTTCTTAGAGCACCGTAGATCACAGTTTCTTTAGAGAAACGATTAAGTTTTTCAACAAGATATTTAGGTTCTTTTTTATATCCTTTATAATCATATATAGGTTTTTCTGTAGTTACTTCAGGTACTAAATCATAATACCCATTTCTAGCAGACTTAATAACTTCTACAGTTTTTACACCTAAATCTTTATCTAATATACCAACAAGATTACGATTAAGAGTTTCATCTTTTTCTAAAATATACAAGATAGTTGCTTGGATATGTAATTTGAATTCTTCAACTTTAGCTTCTTCTATATGAAGTTGTTTAACATAATCAGTATTGTCAACCATTATGGCAATTCGTCTTATGAAATCATTATCATGTTCTTGTAGGTATCTCCAAGCAAGTTTAGTTTTAAGTTCGTCTATATCAAGCATTTTAAAAACATCTCTGAACTTACGTAAGCTGAACTTTGCCGCCTGAGTTCCAGCATCAGTCTTGTAGCCTAGCATATCTAGTACGCTGTTAAAGAACTTCCCATAACCAACATTACTATAGTCCATATAACCATACCATTTATCAGCCTCATCAAGAGGTTCTTCATATTTAGTATAACCATCAAGGATATCATAAGCGATTTTTTTCTTAGCCTTTGAACTATGTATCTCTTGACTAAACTTTAAACCAAATTCATTGTTTCTAGAAATTAAATCAAACCCCGATTGTATTTTTGTGTCTTTAAAAAATTGGTCCACACTAACTAAATTAAATTGGTTGGCACGATTGTATTTTTTGGCTTCCCTTAAAGGACTCCTAAAAGTGTCTAAAGCACTACGAAAATCTGCTTGCAATTTTCTAAAAGCACCTAATAAAGAATCAACACTTTGTCGAGGGATCCCATGTTTTTCAATCATATCATTTGCATTTGAAAACACAGTGCCAAGAGGACGCATAATGTTTTGGAAAATTAATTGAAATAAATGGTTACTAGTGTTAGTATCTAAAGATATAATAGCCTTTGAAATATCAGAGTATGACTCAATGGCTTTTACGTATATAACACTAGTGACACACGTACCTAAAGTGTCTTCTATTCCATTGATATCCATAATAGTTTTTTGTACGAGCTCCTCATATTCTTCTAAAGTACCTGGTTTGTTTTTAAGGATCCCCTGTAATGCTCTAAGCATCCTAAACATTTTATCACGTTGGACACCATCTTTAGGTATATTAGACAATATTTGGTCATAAAAGCTTGTGGCCTCTTCTATTTTTTTAAAATAGTTTATTACTTCAGATATACCCGCTATATTTTTTGTTCTAAATTCATTAAAGATGTCTTGAAAAATAACATCAGCAGAGGAACCAAAATTAGATGTGCCCTCTAGTAAGTCCATAAATTCATATAGAGAGACGTTTTGTAATATACCATTGTATATAATTTCTAAAGCAACTAGGTCTCTATTCTTTATAGGTACCGCAGTATCACGTTGCATTGACTTAAATAAATTATTAAACGCATTTGCTTTGTCAAATAATAAATCAATTTCATGAGTAGGGTCATACACGTCGGTTATAAGAGCACTAAGTTTTGCTGCGTCCGCTCTACTAAACATAAGTTCTTCTGCGACTATATTCACAAGCATTTGTTTAGTTGTTAAACCTTCACCACCTAGCTGATTATTGTTATAAATGTACATAAGTTTATTAAGTTTAGACGTATCAGTAAAAGGAGTTGTGGCAAGTTTACCAGTATGGTCTGCTTGAGCAATATCGTTATCTACAAGGAACCTATACAGAGGGCCTTCTACTCCTTCACTTTCTGCTTGAGCTAGTATATCAGACATATCAGAACCAAACTCAAACATATTAGTTTGTTCTATAT
>CAYIYY010000215.1:0-2187 GCA_964367605.1 uncultured Candidatus Izemoplasmatales bacterium
TCATAATCAAACATGGCCATGACTTGCGGTGCCATTTCAACTAAAGTGACTTTAATTCCTAATTCGACTAAATTTTCCATCATCTCAATGCCAATAAAACCGCCACCGATGACGGTCGCTGTTTGAGGTTTAAAAGCATTAATATAAGCAATAATTGCATCCATATCAGGAATATTTCTTAAAGTAAATAGATTTTTAGCGTCTTGAATACCAGGAATCGGTGGTTTAATCGGTTGCGCACCCGTTGATATAACGAGTTTATCATACGATTCTTCCCCCGTTTCTCCGGATTGAATGTTCTTATATTGAATTATTTTATTTTCTTTATCGATATTGGTCACTTCTGTGAAGTTTCTGATATCGATATTGAATTTTTGATGCATATCCTGTACAGATTGAACAATCAATGCGTCTCGTGATGAAATAACCTTACCTATATGATAAGGTAGTCCACAATTCGCAAATGAGATATATTCTCCGCGTTCGAAAAGAATAATCTGGGCTTGTTCATCGAGTCTTCTTAAGCGTGTCGCCGTGGTTGCGCCACCGGCGACACCCCCGATAATAATAATTTTTTGACTCATATAATCCCCTCCAAAATAATTATACGCCTTTTTTAATCAATATTGTTAATCTTGAATCAAAGAATAAATTCGTTTAAAAGCTTTATCATCCATGATGACAGGAACAGGATAGAGTGGATTAGCTTCACTCATCGCTCTTTTAATCATGATATCGATGTCTTGGTCTTGAATGATTCCAGTAAAAGAAGAAGGAATCTCCATGGCTTTATTCATCGCCTTAATCGCTTCGATGAAAGCTAATGCATTGTCATGAACGGATAACTCAGGATTTGATAAATGAGTCAATTCAGCGAGTCGAGCCAGTTTTTTATCGATTTTTGAACCATAAAATTCTAGGATGTGCGGTAAAATCACTGCGTTTGCCAATCCGTGAGGAACGTGATACATTCCGCCTAAGGAATGGGCAATCGCATGAACGTTTCCGACATAAGCTTTTGTGAAGGCGACACCCGCTTTATAAGCAGCGATTTGCATATTATTTCTATATGCTAAGTTCGTTGGTTCTTGATAGGCTTTTTGTAAGTTACTAAAGATTAATTCAATGGCTTCTAATGCAAATCGTTTGGTTTTTTTCGTATTGCTTTGACCGATATAGGCTTCAATCGCATGTGTCAATGCATCCATACCCGTGGTTGAAGTTAAGGAGCCAGGGAGTCCAATGGTTAATCTGGGATCTAATACCGCAACTTTAGGGATCAAAACCGGATCATTGATGGCATATTTTTCTTTGGTTAATGAATCGGTGACAACACAAGCTAACGTCGCTTCACTGCCCGTACCAGACGTCGTTGGGACCGCATAAAGCAGGGGGATTTTTTTACCGACTTTCAAGATACCTTTCATCTGTTGAAGTGTTTTAGTTGGTCTGGCGATTCTCGCGCCAACTCCTTTTGCTAAATCAATCGCAGAACCGCCACCAATGGCGATGATTGCTTCACAATGATTGGTTAAATACAAGTCCTTAACCGTTTCAATCTGCAAAATTGTCGGATTGGATGTCGTGTCTTTAAAGAGCGTCACCTCGATTAATTCAGCTTTCAACAGTCCAATAAAATTGACCACTTCTTTAAAATCAGCAATCGGCATTTGCGAGACAATTAAGACATGCTTAAATTGATCTTTTTTGATTCTAGAAACGAGATCCACAAGTGCAGTATTGCCCGATATCATTTCTGGTTCGTTAATCGGTAAAAACGCTTGTGCGATATATAAGATTTTTTGATAAATCCGGTAACTCAATTTTGTTATTTTAGTCATATAAATTCACCTCAAAGATTACTCATCATTTTACACCAATTTTTATTTTAATACAACTTAATGCGTTATTTCGGAGTGTCAATACAAAAAAGCATGAAGAATCTCAATTATTTGATATAATAAAATTGTCAAATAAGAGATCAATATAGGAGGAACTTATGAAAGCAGTGAAAGAATATCAGTTAAGCAATGGTGTCATTATTCCAAGCGTTGGCTTTGGTACATGGCAAATTCCCAATGGAAAAGAAGCGTATGATTCAACACTTTTCGCTTTAAAAAATGGCTATACCCATATCGATACCGCCGCCGCTTATGGCAATGAGGAATCGGTTGGAAAAGCGATTAA
>CAYIYY010000216.1:0-2149 GCA_964367605.1 uncultured Candidatus Izemoplasmatales bacterium
ATTATATCACATAGACTTAGTTTGTAAATAGAATCATCTTTATAAGATAAAAAGTCTATGTTGAAAGATTTCGCAAAATGAATTATTCATTGTCTAATGTTTTCAAAAAAAGACTTAAGTTCATAAATGCTTTTACTAATCACATAATACACAACCGTTAAATCAACTTTACCATAATCATGAACAATTTTATTTCTAAAACCTACAATGTTTATCCAGGGAATCTGAGTGTTTTTTGATTTTAGTTGTAAAGATATATTCTTAATGTTTTCAGAAATTTGGATCAACCGAAATAAGATAGAGTCAAGTAATACCTCATCTTTATTAAAATCGTCTTCCTTTAATCTGTGTGTATGTTCAATTAAAAAATTCAAATCCTTAATAATTTTGGATACATAATATAAGTCCCGCTCTTTATTATCAATAAATCTTTATGCCATCTTTTAATATGTCATGAATTAATGTAAGATTATTTTCAAGCTGATTTACAAGCAATAAGTCAACTTTTTTATGAAGTCCAAGTCGAAGTTTTTCAACCAAACCAAAGAAATCAAGACCGTTAATATTGGCTGAAAGTAATAAGTCAACATCACTACTTTCTTGAGCGTTCCCTGTTGAGTAAGAGCCAAACAAATAACAGTATTCTACATCATAGTCTTCAAAGACTTTACGGCACTCATCAGCAATTTTGTCTATTGTTAAAATTCCAGTTTCCTCATCTATAAAATAAAACTTATCTAATTTTTCCATAATATAGTTATACTTAATTGAATCTTCTTTATCGGTATCGTTTTCATAGTTCTTGTATGTTCTTAATGGAATACCAACTATCTGAGAGACCTGGTTTTGAGTTAAACCCAAATTAATCCTTTTTTCCTTTAGATTCATTTTGATCACCACCTAATATGAGTATATCAAAAATTGCACTTTCAGTCAATAAAAAAGTGCAATTATTGCACCTAAATAAAAACTAAAAGGCAATTATTGCACTTGATATACTACATAATTAACTAAATAATGTTGACACACCTTGATCATCAATGATATTGATAATCCCTTGACCTAAAAGATGAGAGATTGAAAGTTGAACCATCTTTGGAAATTTCTTTTCTTCTGGGAGTAAAATGGTATTTGTACAAACCATTTCAATTAACGGAGAATTCATAATTCTTTCAACGGCTGGGCCTGATAATAATGGATGTGTACAACAAGCATAAATATCTTTTGCGCCAGCTTCTTTTAAAGCGTTTGCGGCTGCGACGATGGATCCTGCGGTGTCAATCATGTCATCAAATATGACACAGTTTTTACCTTTAACGCTACCGATAATATTCATGACTTCAGCGACATTAGGTTCAGGACGCATTTTATCGATAATAGCGATGGGAGCGTTTAAGGAGTCGGCTAAACTTCTAGCTCTCGCAACACCTCCATGGTCTGGAGAGACAACAACCATGTTTTTAATATTCTTGGTTTTAATATAATTTGAGATAATTGGCATCGATCTGAAGTTATCAATCGGGATATCAAAGAAACCTTGGATTTGAGCGGCATGTAAGTCAACACAAATGACTCTAGTTGCGCCAGCAACTTGTAATAAATCAGCCATCAATTTCGCAGAAATTGGTTGGCGTGCTTTTGCTTTTCTATCTTGTCTTGAATAACCATAATAAGGCATAACGATATTAATTTCTCTTGCGGAAGCTCTTTTTAATGCATCAATCATGATGAGTAATTCCATGACATGTTCATTGACGGGAGCTGAAGTTGATTGAACAATAAAGACTTTATGTCCTCTAACTGTTTCACCAATATTAATGTTGATTTCACCATCTGCAAAACGAGATACCTCGCAAGTACTTAATGGTATTCCGATATAATCTGCAATTTCTTGAGCTAAAACCATATTAGAGCTTAGTGAAAAGATTTTTACTTTTGATCCGTGAAAGATTGCCATCTTATCCCTCCGTATATTTAATCTTTTTGACCATCCTATATTATACCTTAGATTGCATAAATAAGAAAGTGCCAACTTTTAAAAGTAGGCACTTTGTTAGACAAAATTATTCTTCGGTTTTGATAGGCGGAAGCTGGTTGAAAGCATCCAAAACTGCAGCTTCGATTTGACTTCTCGTCTCGGTATTAATGG
>CAYIYY010000217.1:0-2146 GCA_964367605.1 uncultured Candidatus Izemoplasmatales bacterium
GTATAATAGACATAATAGGTTAAAGATGAATTTGATGTGAAAGGAGTGCTCGCCATGCTGACAGATCTCTTAAGAAACTCAATCCTTTTATTTGGTTTGATATTTGTTTATGGAGCACTCAATTTCAAGCCAAATGAAACAAAACTCATTAAAATCATCGTCGCTGGTCTCATGATTGGCTTTTTTACCATCATGATTATGATGAACCCATGGCAGTTTGAAACCGGAACCAGTGGAACAATTTTTTATGATACGAGAAGCGTCATATTAAGTGTTGCCGCCGCTTTCTTTAATCCATTAGCTACACTTATTGCGATGGTGGCTTCAGTTATTTACCGTATCATCATCGGTGGTGATGGTGCAATAGCGGGTGTTTTATCGATTATGACTGCCACAGGTATTGGGATGCTTTGGCGAGTATTAAGAAGAAAATACATGAAGAAGAATGTGTTTTTAGAATTCTTAATTGTAGGATTTATCGTACACGTTGTTGTTGTATTATGTCAATTTGCATTGCCTTGGGAAAAAGCGATGATTGTTATACCTGCGATATTATTGCCGTATTTAACACTTTATCCATTAGTTGGAGCCATCCTGGGGATTGCGCTTAAAAACCAGATCGATCGGTTAGAAGCAAGTGATAAGATTCGTCAATCGGAGTTACTCTTAAAAGCATCGCTTGAAAGTCCTTCGAATTTAAGTATGTGTTCACTTGACAAAAACTATAATCATTTGACTTTCAACGAAATGCATGTTCATTTCATGAAACATGAATTTGGCTCTGACGTCGCACTTCAAACTAATTTTCTTGAAAATCTTAATAATGAGGAATATTTTCAAAATTTCAAAAGTAAATTTGAACTTGTTTTACAAAAGCATCCAATTACCATGATTTATGAGTGTCAAAAAATCGAAGGAATCAAGTATGTCGAGGTATCCATAAACCCTATTGTTGATGAACATGATAAAGTTATTGGATTAACCTTGTTTGGACAAGATATATCTGAAAAAAGACGACGAGAAGAAGAAATATTGCATATTAGTTATCATGATTTTTTGACTAATCTATATAATCGTCGTTATTTTAGTGAGTCAATTGAAAGCCTGAAAAACATGGATTTACCTGTTACTTTTGTGATTGCAGATATCAATGGTTTAAAATTAACCAATGATGCATTTGGATATTACTTTGGTGATGAACTGATAATTCTTGTTTCGAAAACATTTCAAAAATTTTTTAGAAAAGAAGACATCATATGTCGGTCGGGTGGTGACGAATTCATTATCGCCATGAAAAATTCTTCGAAGCAAGATGCAGTGAATATTATTGAAAAAATTAAGAACTCTTTGGGTGCCACCGTTTTTCACGGCATTAGTATATCTGTTTCGTTTGGAGTTGCTTCCATGACGGAACTTAATAAAGATGTTGAAACCATGAAGCTTGCTGAAGTTGAAATGTATCGTAATAAACTATTTGAATCAACGTCTGATCGTTCAGAAACAATTAAAGCTATCTTATCCACGCTCTATGTTAAAAATCCGCGTGAAGAGAGTCACTCTCGTAGAGTGAGCGAAATTTGTATGTTAATGGGCGAACATCTTAAAATGAGTAGAGATGACATTAAACAATTAAAAGTCATTGGTAATCTTCATGATATTGGGAAAATCGCTATTGATGAAACAGTATTAAATAAACCAGGAAAGCTCAACCCTGAAGAATGGGCATTAATTAGACGACATCCTGAAATCGGATACCGCATCTTAGCAGCTTCGACGGATTATGCAGAAATGGCTGAGGATATATTATGCCATCACGAACGTTGGGATGGTTTTGGTTATCCAAAAGGATTAAAGGGAGAAGAAATTCCGCTCAGGGCCCGAATTATTGCTTTAGCAGATGCCTTTGATGCGATGACAGAAGCGAGAACATATCGCTCACCTCTTTCTCAAAATGAAGCAATCGAAGAAATTAGAAAAAATGCAGGAACGCAGTTCGATCCTAACTTGTCAGTTGAATTTATTACTATGATTACTTCTAATTTCGAAAATAGAACATGAGTTTAAGAGATGATTGTCAGAGGACATCATCTCTTTTTTAATTCATTAGGAAATTGTATTTTTAGGATGAGAAATGGATAAATAGAAA
>CAYIYY010000218.1:0-2145 GCA_964367605.1 uncultured Candidatus Izemoplasmatales bacterium
TAATTCGTGATGTAAAAAGAAAAAATGGTATTAGATCTTATAATGAGAATGATATATTAACAATTGAGTTTATCATATGTATGCGAAGTGCGGGTTTATCTATCGAGTTTTTAAGTCAATACTTAACATTACTTAGATCTGGTGATGAGACGATTAACGAGAGAAAAAACTTGCTTATTGAACAACGTAAACTCTTAATAGATCGTATATCTGATATGAATAAAACATTAGAACGTCTTGATTATAAGATAGAGATTTATGATGAGATGATGAAAACAGTCCACAAGGACTTTAAATAAGGAGACAATAGATATATGAAAAAAATTAAATTAAACAATGGCATAGAAATTCCGATACTAGGTTTTGGTGTTTTTCAAATAAATGATCCAAAACAATGTGAAGAAGCAGTCTTACATGCATTAAAAACAGGTTATCGATTAATTGATACTGCTGCTGTTTATGGCAACGAAGAGGCAGTTGGTAGAGCAGTTAAAAAAAGTGGTATTCCAAGAGATGAAATTTTCATCACAACTAAGCTTTGGGTACAAGCAAATGGCTATGAAGGAACAATAAAAGCTTTTAACAATACTTTAAAGCGTCTCGACATGGACTATGTTGATTTGTACTTAATTCATCAGCCCTTTGGAGATGTATATGGTGAATGGCGTGCCATGGAGGAACTTTACGAGCAAGGTAAAATTAGAGCTATTGGTGTCAGTAATTTCACGATGGATAGACTCATCGACTTAATGATTAATAACAAAATCAAACCTGCAATCAACCAAATTGAAATCAATCCCTTTCATCAACAACACTTTGCTCACAATTACATGATTGAAAAGGGTATTCAAACAGAATCTTGGGCACCGTTTGCAGAAGGTAAGAATGGATTATTCCAACATCCTATATTATCAATAATTGCAGAACATCATCAACGTTCTGTTGCACAAGTTATACTTCGTTGGTTGATCCAAAGAAACATTATTGTAATTCCAAAATCTGTAAATCCTGCTCGTATTGAGGAAAACTTCGATGTTTTCAATTTCGAATTAACTGAACAAGAGATGGATAAAATCAATGAACTAGATACCATTCAAAGCCAATTTTTCTCACATCAAGATCCTGTGCAAGTAGAAAGAATCTCTGGATTTAAAATTGATTAGCATTAACAATAAAATCTCATTAAATGTACAAAGTAAATAGAATCATATTCTCTGTGAAAACATCGCTATAATTAGTGGTGTTTTTTATTATAGTTTGAGTGAAATACCACGTTTACCACGATTAACACGCCAAAAATAGGGGTTACCCCAAAACTTATATGCATATAAGTCGCTAATATTCTCACTTTTCTCAAAACTTGTTATGAGTATTATTTATAGTGTAACTATTGTACTTACTTTGACATAAGTTTTTATGAAAACAAGAATGTAGACCCAAAATGGGTAAAAAACAGAAAAAATGTACAAATAAATGGGATAAATATCAGCTTAAATGACCACAAATTTTACTAGAAAAAATATCGACTTTTCGGCCTTGCAAAGATAAAAAAAGCCATTCTCGTTTATGAGAATGACTACTCGGTTAAGTATGGTGACCCGTACTGTTTCACGATTTTTCCCGAGTAAACCAAGCCAGACTAGCATAAAGGTCCTTATTTGCACGGGTAATTATGGTGACCAATGTGTGTAACTATGGTGTCGATAAGAGAACCCGAAGTTTATACATATACTTTTGGTGATTTATATCTCTATAAAGCCGTCTTTTTCTCTAAACTGAAAAGGATAATCTGGGGTTTATTAAATCCCCTTCACTCTGCTGTGTTATCAACCCCATTTTAATACTGACAAAAAATCAACTTATGTCAATTTTGAATAATTTACAATAAACTACATATGCTTACTTTTTTATATAGATAATATTCTTACCTGATCCAATTGATTCAATTAAATGATCTGTTTTTAGTTTATTTAACAACTCTACAGCTTTTGTCTTATTAACGTCGAGCAAATTTTCTACATCCTGTCTAGTTATTTCCACTTTTATATCAATTAAGTTTAATATCCTTGTTTCTTCATTCGTATCATCGTCATTGAATATAACATTGGGTAGTATGACTTTTATAAACGTATCTTTTATAACAAA
>CAYIYY010000219.1:0-2121 GCA_964367605.1 uncultured Candidatus Izemoplasmatales bacterium
GTTTTTAAACAGTGCTATAATGAATTTAGATTAAATAAAATATCAATTGAGGATGCGATGAAAAGGGCAATCGTTTTTTTGTCATTCATGATGGCTTTATCCATGTTTTTATTATCATGTGATAAAACCAGTGAAACAACGACGATTTCAAGTTTGTCCACCACGACTACAACAGTTAATTCGACAACAATGAATACAGTGACCACTACTGAGTTAACAGAAACTTCTACCACTGTCTTAAGCTATGAAATTGAATTTGATTCAAATGGTGGTAATTCAATAGACACAATTCAAGTTGAAAGAGGATACCCTGCTTTACTCCCTGTTCCATCGAAAGAAGGATATACCTTTGATGGATGGTATACGAGTGAGGATCCGTTTTACTATGAATTTACATTATTTAATCAAGTGGTTAATGACATGACGTTATATGCGAAATGGAATATCAATCAATACTATATTTCATACAATACACAAGGAGGAAGTATCATCAGTCCTTCAACCTTTGATTATAATCAAGCACTAGTGGTTGAATCACCGACTCGTTTAGGACATACATTCTCCGGATGGTATCTAGATGAGGAATATTTGAATGCATTTGATTTAGATCATATGCCCGCTAATGATTTAACACTCTTTGCGAGGTGGACAACAAACACTTATAAGGTATCTTATCACTATAGTTATCCACTCCACGCTGCTATTACATTTAACCTAATTAGTATGGGCTATAGTCATACAATTGTAACTAGTTCAGATAATCGAGTATTTTCTTGGGGAAGTAATTACTCAGGTCAATTAGGCGATAACACGTTAGAAAAAAGAGATTATCCCGTTGAGATTACTGAGAATTTTAATTTGAATGAATCGGAATGGTTTAAAAAGATTGTATGTGGAAGTTATCACACACTTATGTTAACGAATGAGTCACGGCTATTTGGATTTGGAAGTAACATAAGTTTCCAAATCGCAACTCAAACACTAACTTACTCAAGTCTACCTATTGATATAACAGATCAACTATCGTTATCAGAAGGTGAAACGATTGTTGATGTAGATTCCGGTGATTATTTCAATATTCTATTAACTTCGAATGGCCGAATTCTAACTTGGGGAAGCAATTTTAATGGAGAAAATGGAATAGGTACTAATATTTCCGATCAATTAGTTCATGACATTACAAGCAGTTTTAACATTTCTGAAACAGATTCCATCATCAAAATTAATGCCGGTGACAACTATAGTATTGTAATCACTGAAGAAAAACGAGTTTTCACATGGGGATTTAATAGTGCAGGACAACTTGGTGATGGAACAACAACGAATCGACTTACACCAGTTGAAATCACATCAGCTATTCCCCTTAATTCGGGTGAAACCATTGATGTTATAAGTACCTCTCATAATTTTGTCCATCTAGTCACAAGCTCTGGAAGAATTTTTGTTTGGGGACAAAATACAAACGGTTATTTTGGAAATGGAAATACTATTAGTAGTCTTTCACCTATCATCATCGAACCTAATTTTGAATTAGGTGTGGGTGAAAAAATCAATTATATGTCTGCTGCTTATGAGTATGTATTTGCGATTAGTTCACAATACCGTGTGTTTGTTTGGGGTACAAACTTTAATAGTGCGTTTGGGGTTGAGATGCCTTCTTCATCTAATGCCCCAATTGAGATTACTGAAGCATTAAGTGATTATCTATATTATCCGGTCATTGAGATTAAAACCGGTGGTCGAGTAACCACCTTTATCTCCTCAGCAGGTACTTTAGCCACGGCAGGAACTTCGATTTATGGTCAATTAGGTGATACAGATACTGCCATACTTCATACACCTAAAATTTATGTTACAGATAGGTATGAATTACTTTATGAAAGTATTATCGATCATGATTTTATAACATTTGAAGGCTATGTATTTGATGGTTGGTATTGTGAGGTTGAACGTATTTTATTAAGTGACTATATAACCATGCCTGCAAAGGATATTGATTTATACGGAATCTATGTGAAAGATGAATCATAATCAAACGTTTAAGAATGAAATTCCGGTCTATTTGATCGGGATTTTATTTAGAATCAGAGATAAGAAATATAGTTTGAATAAAATTATAAG
>CAYIYY010000220.1:0-2119 GCA_964367605.1 uncultured Candidatus Izemoplasmatales bacterium
TTGAACGTGACATTTATGAGCTCCTCCTCCCTTATTTATTTCTGCGTCTAACGATTAGTTTGTCGCTAGCTTTTTTATTTTTTCTTGTAATCATACCACGAGCACATTTACCCCATGGTGTTAATGGTGATGCATGTCCTACTGGTTGTTTACCTTCACCACCACCGTGAGGATGGTCAACTGGGTTCATAACGGATCCGCGAACGGTTGGTCTGATTCCCATGTGACGTGTTCTTCCGGCTTTACCGAGGGAGACGAGTTCATGGAATTCGTTTCCAACTTCACCGATGGTTGCTTTACATACACCTAAGATTCTTCTAACTTCACCTGAAGTTAAACGAACTAAGATATATCTTTCTTCACGGCCAAGGATTTGAGCGCTTGTGCCGGCAGCTCTTACAAGCTGACCACCTTTACCAGGTGATAATTCGATATTGTGGATAACAGAACCCACTGGGATATTCATAATTGGTAAAGCATTACCGATGACGATATCCGCATTCACACCAGATTCAACGGATTGTCCTACGACTAATCCTTTAGGTGCTAGAATATATCTTTTTTCGCCGTCTGCGTAATTGATGAGGGCGATGTTTGCCGTACGATTTGGATCGTATTCGATGGTCGCTACTTTGCCGACGATACCATCTTTATTACGTTTGAAATCGATAATACGGTATTTTTGTTTCGCTCCGCCGCCTTGATGACGAACGGTTAATTTGCCTTGGTTATTGCGACCGCCTTGTTTCTTTACGGTCTCAAGCAAGGATTTCTCTGGCTTATCGGTTGTGATCTCGGCGTAATCCAACTTCGACATTTGTCTTGTACCAGGTGTCATTGGTCTGTATTTAATGATAGCCATTAGGTGATTCCTCCCGATTACGCTTTGTAAACGTCGATCTTAAATCCTTCCGCCAAAGTGACAATCGCTTTGGATACGGCGGGTTTAAAACCTGAATGTTGCCCGACTCTTTTAGCCTTGGCAATTTCATTAATGACGTTTACGCTGGTTACTTTGACGTCGAAGATAGCTTCAACGGCAAGTTTAATTTCAATTTTGTTTGCGTTTTTATCAACTTCGAACGTGTACTTATTTTGTTCGGCGAGTTTCGTCGATTTTTCGGTCACGATCGGACGCTTGATTACTTGATATTTGTCCATATTAACCTAATAGTACCTCCTCGAGTTTTTTAGCTGCTACTTCAGTGGTTACAACAAAGTTTTGATTCATGATGTCATAAACACTCGCATGTTCTGTTGTTTGAGCAACAACGTTTGGCATATTTCTTGATGCAGTATCAAGATTTTCGTTGACACCTTCAAGTAAGAACATTACTTTTCCGGATACATTTAAATTCTTTAATACTTCGACTAATCCTTTTGTTTTGAAAGATTCTAAGAATAAGTTATCAAGAACGATGAATTCGTTCGTACGGACTTTATCCGACAGAACGATTTTCAATGCCAAGCGACGGATTTTTTTATTGACTTTGTAGTCATAGCTTCTTGGTTTTGGTCCAAAAGCGATACCACCACCGACGTAATGCGGGTTACGCATTGAACCTTGGCGGGCATGGCCTGTTCCTTTTTGACGGAACGGTTTTTTATTTGTTCCAGAAACTTCAGCTTTTGTTTTTGTGCTGTTAGTTCCTTGACGCATAGCTGCTCTTTGAGCTTTTACAACGTCATAGATGACTTGTTGGTTTGGTTCAACGCCGTAAACGGCATCAGATAATGTAATCTCCCCAACAGCTTGTCCTGCTTGATTTAACAATGTTAATTTAGGCATAGCGAATCCTCCTTTCGATATCGATCCTATTTATAATTTTTAACTGCATTTTTAATGATGAGAAGCGATTTATTTGGTCCTGGGACATTGCCTTTAACCAAGATAATATTGTTCTCTACATCGGCTCTAACAATGACCAAGTTTTGAATTGTCACTGTAACATGACCCATTCTTCCTGGCATTTTCTTTGCTTTAAAGATTCTATTTGGAGCCATGGAGCCCATCGAACCAATACCTCTGTGGTATTTAGATCCGTGTGTTACAGGACCGGTTCCGAAGCCGTAACGTTTAATTACGCCTGAGTAACCTTTCCCTTTTGATGTTCCTGTC
>CAYIYY010000221.1:0-2115 GCA_964367605.1 uncultured Candidatus Izemoplasmatales bacterium
ATATCACTAAAGTTGAGCAAACAACAAAAGGACCCAAAGTCTATGTATCTAGAACTGATCGTAACTTAGTTAAACGTTTAATGGAAAATGCGATTCCTGAATTACAAGAAGGCGTTATTGAAATTATGGGACTTGCAAGAGATCCTGGCGATCGTTGCAAAGTGTGCGTCTCAACTAATAACCCTAAAGTCGATCCAGTCGGAGCTTGTTTAGGCCGTAATGGAACCCGTATTAAAGATGTCATCGACCAATTAAACGGCGAAAAAATCGATGTTTATAAATACAGCGATGATCCTAAAGAACTCGTTTCTAACGCCATTCAACCTGCTAAATCAGTCGCAGTCATCGTCGATGTTAAAGAACATTCGGCAGTCGCGATTGTCCCCGATGATCAATTATCATTAGCCATCGGTAAAAAAGGCCAAAATGCTAGACTTGCCGTTCAATCAAGTGGATGGAAGATCGATATTAAATCAACCACTGATGCAACAATTCAAGGTATTAAATACTAAATAAAGGAGCTGTTTTTCGATGAACAAAATCAAAAAAATACCACTTCGTAAATGTGTTGTTACGAACGAACGTTTTGAAAAGAAACAGCTTATTCGTGTTGTAAGAAGTCCTGAAGGAATCATCCTTGTCGATAAAACTGGTAAAGCAAACGGTAGAGGCGCCTATGTTTCAAAAAGCAAAGCTGTCATCCTTCAAGCAAAAAAAAGCAAAGTGCTTGAACGTCACTTAGAAACGCCGATTCCTGAAGCAATCTATGAAGAACTATTAAAGTTGATCGATGATGAACAAAAGTAAGTTATTAGGTCATATCGGCCTAGCAACACGCGCAAGAAAAATCACTTCTGGCGAAGATATGGTTTTAGATTCCATTAGAAGTAATCGCGCTAAGATTGTATTTCTTGCGAGTGACGCAGGAATTAATACAACTAAAAGAATCACCGATAAGTGTGCATTTTATAATGTGATGTTGGTTAAAGACCTATCCAGTGATGAAATTACAACAGCAGTAGGAAAAGAAAATCGTAAAGTCATCGCAATTATTGACCAACATTTTGCACAGATGATTAAGAGCGAACTAGAGAGTTAGAAAGTAGGTGTCAATATGGCTATAAAAAAAGCATATCCAAAGAAAAAATCCAATGTTAATCAACAAAAGAAACATCCCGTAACGACAAAAACAGAGTTTCGGAAGCCAAATGTTCCTGTGAAACCTGAAATCGTCGTTGATACCATATTTTACCATGAAGGCATGACAGTTTCTGATTTAGCAGAAGCAATGCATCGTCCTGCTTCAGAAATCATTAAGAAATTAATGTTCATGAAAATCATGGCTTCAATCACACAAGCATTAGATCGTGATACTGTCGAATTAGTTTGTTTAGAATTTGGTCTCGAATTAAAAGACGAAGTTATTACCGACATGACAAAATTTGATGAAATTGAAATTATTGATACCCCTGATCAATTGATCGAACGTCCAGCAGTCGTCACTATCATGGGTCACGTTGACCACGGGAAAACGACGTTACTTGATACGATTCGTCATAGTCGAATCGTCTCTTCAGAAGCTGGAGGAATCACTCAACATATCGGTGCTTATCAAGTGGTTCACCATGGGAAACCCATCTCATTTATCGATACGCCAGGTCATGCGGCTTTTACAGAAATGCGTGCACGTGGTGCGAAAATTACAGATATCATTGTCTTAGTTGTCGCTGCCGATGACGGTGTCATGCCACAAACAAAAGAAGCAATCGACCATGCTAAAGCAGCCAAATGTAATATTATCGTCGCTGTTAATAAAATGGACAAACCCAGTGCGAATCCAGACCGTGTGAAACAAGAACTCGCTGATTTAGATTTACTTGCTGATGACTGGGGTGGAAATACACCATTCTGTTATATTTCTGCTTTGAAGGGTACAGGCGTTGATACACTCCTTGAAACGATCCTCTTAGTTGCGGAAATGATGGAACTAAAAGCCAATCCAAATCGGTTAGCTTCTGGTTCAGTTATTGAAGCTAAATTAGATAAGGGTAAAGGCCCCGTTGCGACCATTCTCATTAATACAGGAACCTTAAAAGTAGGGGACCCATTTGTGGT
>CAYIYY010000222.1:0-2110 GCA_964367605.1 uncultured Candidatus Izemoplasmatales bacterium
AAAATGATTCCCTTCTAGTTCGTCTATGTTGTAGTAACAATAATAATCGATTTTGAATAGAAAAAAGGCTTAATTCATAAAGAATTAGGCCTTATTTTTTAGCATACATTTGATATAAAATCCATTGAACCAAACGCGTTGGCAATAATCGGTTCAATAAAACAAAAAGTTTGTATTGGAATCCTACTGTTACTTTTGAAGGCATTCTTTTTCTTTTCAATAACTTAAGTACCACTTGAGCCACAGATAATGGATCTTTTCCGTTTTGTTCATCTTTTTCCATCCGTTCGATGGAATGTTTTATTCGATCAAGATAGAACTCATCAGTTATGACTTCAGATTTTTCCCTGTTCTGAGTAAAACTCGTTTGAGTATCTCCAGGTAAGATTGAACATACTGAAATATCAAACGGTTTCAATTCAAGCGCTAAAGCGCTAGAAAATGCGTTTATTGAAGCTTTTGTCATAGAGTAGAATGTCTGAAAGGGAATCGATAAATCTCCCGCTACAGAGGAAATATTAATGATTTTAGCTTGTTTAACGCCTCTTAAGAGCGGTATAAAAGCTTTTGTCATTAAAAATGTTCCAAAGACATTCACATTATACATTTTTTTTATGTCTTCTATTTTCGTATACTCAACTGCGCCTGAAATTCCCATCCCTGCACAATTGATTAATGCATAGACATGACTATACTCTTCAGTTATTTTCGAAACTAAATTATCAATATCAGTTTCTTGAGTAATATCGGCTAAATGATATTTAAACTCATAAGATTGTTTCGGATACGTTCTTGACACACCTATGACATCATACCCTTTTTTGTGTAAGGTCGATGCAATCGCAAAACCGATGCCTGATGAAGCTCCAGAAACAATGATGGTTCTATTCATGATGATTTTTCATGTATGTCAATAACGCTTCTTCTGTATCTGGAAGGTTTGACAATACATCGACGATAATGTCAATTGCTTCATCCATTAATGCTTTTGTGTGTGTTGCCGTATAACTAGTACGAATCAAACATTCTCCTTCTGGTGTGGCCGGAGGTAATACCGGGTTTACATAAACGCCACGTTCATACAACACTTTACAAGCAACTAACGTTCTTAAAGCTGTATAAGTATAAATTGGAATAATCGGAGCGATTGAGTTTTCAAGTATTTTAATTCCTTTTGCTTTGAGATTAGTGCGAACATATTGAGCAATATCCAATAATGCCTTTGGACGTTCTGGTTCATTTTCTAAAATCTTTAATGATTCCAAAGCACAGGCAACATTCGCTGGCGTAATTGCAGCACAAAAGATAAATGGACGGCTTTTGTGTTTAACGTACTCAACGACATCACGGTTCGCAACCATGTATCCCCCTAAACTAGCTAAAGATTTAGAGAAAGTTCCCATGATGATATCAACTTCAGATTCTAAACCGAAGTATTCAGCGGTTCCGCGACCTCTTTTGCCTAAAACGCCAAATCCATGAGCGTCGTCAACCATGACTCTTGCACCATACTTTTTAGCTAAACGAACGATTTCAGGTAGATTACAAATATCGCCGCTCATTGAAAAGACACCATCAGTGACAATGAGTTTTCCTTTTGATTCATCTGCTGCAGCTAAAACTCTTTCTAAGTCAACCATATCATTGTGGTGATATCTAATCATTGTCGCATAAGATAATTTAGCGCCATCATAGATAGAAGCATGATTTTCACGGTCACAGAAAATCAAATCGTTTCTGCCACAAATAGCAGAGATAATACCTAGGTTGCTTTGAAAACCCGTTGAGAAAGTGACACATGCTTCTTTATTTAAAAATCTCGCTAACTCTGTTTCTAATTCCACATGCGTGGTTAATGTACCGTTTAAGAAGCGTGATCCTGATACGCCTGAACCGAATTTTTCGATGGCTTTCATCCCTGCTTCAATGACTCTTTTATCGCCTGTAAGTCCTAAATAGTTATTAGAACCAATCATAATACGACGTTTGCCTTCCATGGTTACTTCAATATCTTGCTTTGTTTCTAACGCATGGAAATAGGGATAAACGCCGATTTTTTTATAGTCTTCTACGATGGTAAATTCTTCTACCTTTTTAAATAAGTCCACTT
>CAYIYY010000223.1:0-2097 GCA_964367605.1 uncultured Candidatus Izemoplasmatales bacterium
TACATGAGTATAATATTAATGTTGTAATGGATGTTGTATATAATCACGTTTATGACGCTGAAGTTTTCCCGTTTGAGAAATTAGTTCCAGGCTATGCTTACCATGTGGACAGAGAAGGAATCTATACCAATGTATCTGGTTGTCACAATGATTTAGCGACACACCGAAAAATGGTTCGGAAATTTATCATCGATTCCGTTTTATACTGGACCAACGAATATAAAATAGATGGTTTCCGTTTCGATTTGATGGGACTCATCGATACCGAAACCATGAATGAATTAAGACAAGAACTTCATAATCTTGACGAACATTTATTAGTTTACGGTGAAGGTTGGAAAATGTATTCATCGAATACGGCTGACCGTATGGCACACATGGGCAATAAAACCGTTATTTATACCATCGGATTTTTCAATGATCGCTTCCGTGAAACGATTAAAGGCGCAACATTCTTCCCTGAAATTAAAGGCTACGCGACCGGTCGATTAGAAGAAGCTCCCATCGTTAAAGAAATGCTTTTAGGCAGCGCTCATAACCGTTTCATGTTTAAATATGCGACACAATCGATTAATTACGTTGAATGTCATGATAACCGTACTTTTTTTGATAAATGTCTTCATATCAGTGATGATGTATCCCTTATCAAGAAGCAACAAAAGCTCGCCACATCCATGGTCTTATTAGCCCAAGGCGTTCCTTTCATTCATAGTGGCCAAGAATTTTATCGTACGAAACAAGATGATGAAAATTCATACCGATCTGGCGATGACATCAATAAAATCGATTGGTCGTTATATGATGAGAATTATGATGATGTCAGTTACATTCAATCCATCATCGAATTAAGAAAAACGTCCGATAATTTTAAATTAAAGGCATCTTCTGAACTAGATACATCCGCTGAAGTGATCGTATTACAGTCAAAATCGATTTTATATAAATTGACTGATGGGGACGAATTAATTATCCTATTCAAACCAACGGAACAAAAAGAAACAATTATTATTCCAGAGGATTATCGTTTCTATTTATCCTCAAGCAATCTATTTCAAGCAGTCGATGCCCAAACCTATGAAATATCGGACATCGGAACTTATATCTTTAAAAAATAAAGGGTGATTAATATGGTCATAGAATTAGGTAAATTATATCAATTTTTTGGACGAATCGATCAAATGAATGGATCGACTTATGATGATTTTCCAGTCAACGTCACAGGCGAAGATATGGATAAAGTCATTGTACGTGTCGCCAAAGGAACGCAGTTACTATTAAATAAAATCTATTATTTTGAGGCGATTGCGACTGAATTTAAAGACAAAATTCATCTCAAGGCATCCAAAGTTGAACTCATGAGTACCATGAAGATTTCTGATATTGAAAAAGAACGCTTGATGCGGGCTTTCTATGACTACGCTCCTATCTCCTTAACTGAATTAAAACAAGGCATTGAAAGTTATTTAAACCGACTCGAAAATGAAGCAATCAAAGCCATAGCGTTCGATATATTTTCTCGTTATAGTGAAGATTTTTATCTTTATCCGGCGGCGACTAAATTTCATCATGCTTATATCTCAGGACTTGCTTATCATACGTTAACAATGCTTAAATTGTCCGATGGCATGATGCAAGTCTATCCTTTCTTAAATCAAGACTTAATTATCGCCGGTATTATCTTGCATGATGTAACAAAGATATTAGAATTTGATACATACGAAGGCAGTGAATACACCTTACAAGGGAAACTGGTTGGTCATATTACTTTAGGCGTCAATGAAATCGCATTGACGGCAGAAAGACTGGGTTTTAAAGACCAAGAAGAAGTCATGCTGCTAGAACACATCATATTGTCTCATCATTATTATGGTAACTTTGGTTCTCCAAAAAAACCAAATATCGCTGAAGCATTAATCATTCATTTTATTGATAACATTGATTCTAAAGTCGCTGTATTAGGCGAAGCATTAGCAGAGATTGATTCAGGAACCTTTACCGAATCTTTGGGTGTCCTCGATAAAGAACGTTATTACAAACATAAATTATCAAAGTAAAGAGATGCGTAAGCATCTTTTTTTTGCGAAAAAAAAGCTCTCT
>CAYIYY010000224.1:0-2080 GCA_964367605.1 uncultured Candidatus Izemoplasmatales bacterium
GTATTATAGATATTTTTATCATTCCATTCTACATTTTAGTAATAATTTCCTTTGTTTTCGCGCTTCTAAAATGGCACGGCGAAAAAAATAAATCTAATTTCCGATACTTGTTATTTTCGATTATATCCTTTATATTAACTTGTGGAATCCTAGTATATACGATTTATCAATTTTCTATTTCAATGAGTAATTTCGACTAATATTTAGTAGATTTACATCTATATCAAACTTCTGTTTTTTTGTCACACAAAAACGACTTATTACTGTTATACTCAGCACATTAAGTGGAGGGAATATGGATTATTCTGAGGCGATTTCAAAGATAAAGTTGGATTATTGGATAACCTTTTTTGGTATCATTATTGTACCAATTGCTTTTATCCTCTTACTTGTTTTGTTTTTTAGATATTCATATTACTCATCTAACCATTTTAAACACATCACTTGGAAACAGTGGATGGTTTTGACCTTCCTTCCGATTCTGGTTACCGGAATCTTTTTACTTTTTCTCTATTTTCCAAAAGTTGCAAGGGATTTTTCAAACGTCAAAGAAGATAATTTTATCGTCGACGTTTGCACTATAGCTGGCCAATCGAATGCAGGAAATCCAGATACTCCTCAAGACAGATCTCCAATATGTAGAATGGAAGAATCCGGGGAAGAGATACAATTAACAATCTTTTATACCCCAATGAACATTGGTGAGGAATACACTGTTGTTTATCTTCCAAATACCAAGATAGGCAGAGTTTTGAATAAGATAGAATAAATCATATAAGCTCATAATCCGGATGATACGACTAAAATTTGTGTGATATCCTAAAATTCGAATAAATATGGATATTGTGATATTGAAAGGAGTCTTAATATGCTGTTTAAATTTATTATGAAAAGTTTGGTTTATAGCAAATACGTAACAATTAATAATATCAAATATAAAAAATCAAAAATTTTGAAGACTACTGAGAATTATTTATTATTAACTAAACAAATAATTACCTTATCATTATTATTATTTGCATATTTTTCTGTAAAAAACGGACGTTTAGATTTTGGGTATTATAATGCATTTTTCATTATTGTTCAGACAGTCGTGGGGTTTGTAATTATGATTCCTATTTACCTCATATTTTTACCAAGACCCATATCTAGTCATCTTGAGGCCGTTGTAGAAGAATAATACAAATGAAATTGATATTTATATGAAACAACTGAAAAATCATTAGTCAATATTAGAAGAGTTCTTTAATGAGGTTTAAAATGGAGCATATTAATAAGAATTATCTTAATAAAGAGATTTCGCGTGTTACAGAAATAATCAATGAAAAATGGGAAGAGTATTTGGAGTTTTACACTGAAAGAAATAACCTAGTGAAATCGTATGTGTATGGGCCATCAGTTGCTACTCATAGAGGATACTATAATCCAAGTCCAGTCGCTCATCACGCTATCCGAGGATGTAATAAAGGTCCCAAGCCAAAACCAGCCATCGGTGACATTAATGGCGAAGATATTATGGTCTATGGGCTTGATGTGCAATTGAGACCAATCTATATCCAAACTTGGTCACCCCCAAATCGACCTTACCAAGATTTCGAAATAGTACAATACTTTATAGACAAAGTAATTGGGATAACATTTGACGAGTTTGAACCCATTGGCATTCATGAAACTCAGTTTGAAGATAGTAGGATTACAAGTATATTGACATGCTACTACAATCACAAGAATAAACCAAGCTTGGAGAATTGCCAAGAGATTATTATAGAGTTGTTCGATTATGATCGACCAAATCACTTTCAATGGAAGTGGGTACAATATAATCCCAATTTGAGTGAAGAGGTTTCTATTTTGCTAGATAGATTATGTAAACATCATGGCGAAGAATATCAACCAATCAAAGAAATGCTATACGAATTTGATACCGATCAATTAGGGAAAGTTTCCAGAATGTACTTTGATAGAAAATTAGTTAAGGATATAAAAAAATAGATTACACCAGTTTATGCACTTAACGACTGAAAATCTGTTTGTTCAAATTTGATTTCTTGATTTTAAATTATATTAAAAATAATAAAAG
>CAYIYY010000225.1:0-2079 GCA_964367605.1 uncultured Candidatus Izemoplasmatales bacterium
CAAGCATCAGCATGCCTTTCCATATCGGGTTTTGGTTTAAAATCATATCTCGTTTATTTTCAAGATTTTGAGCCAATTCATTAACCTTCTTTCAGAAAAGAAAAGCGCACATTTAAGTGCGCAATTATAGATCTAGCCACAGTAAATGGTGCCGAAAGCATAACAAGAAATTTTTCCACTAACTATTATCAATTTGGGCATCTTTCAACAAAAGTGGGGTTGGATTTCGCGCTAATCCAATCCCGCTTTTTTATATTAATAATATTATATCATAGTCGGCTAAAAATCGATTAAAAAAGAATTGTAATCATTTCGTTATCAAGAAACATTTTCACGAGGCAAAATGATCAAACAATTCTGATTTTCGTCAAATGAAAGTAGAAAAGGAGGATTCCCATTTTGGTAAGTTTGGGATAGTGGAAACAATCCAAATGCCCCAATTTCCATTGCCGAATTACTCTTTTCAGCTGACCCAGCTAAAGCATCTGCTCGAAAGACATATTCAGAAGACGATCCAGAAGAAATCACTTCTCCAGAGGTAGAAAATTGTAGAGATCCTATTCCGATATAAACGGTATCCTCAACAATAATTCCCAAATCGTGAAAGGACAAGTCTAAAAAACGGAATTCATTTAGGGCGAAAGTTTTCTTTTCACCTTGATAATAGACATCGATAGATGACTTTGAAAAATCATTAATGTCGTAATTAATTGAAAAAACAGCAGCTAATTTACGTGTGTCTACCATAGATTTTACGTTATCATTATAACCAGAACGCAGATCAAAAAATTCGTCAATATTTCCTTGATCCCACATTACTACTTTCAGTGGAGAAAATGAAGGATTTTCATCCATATAAATAAAGTAGATTGTTTGGATCTCGGATTGGTGATAATAAGAACTATTGAGAGGAGCGAAATATCTAAAATTTAAATGATTGTTTTCATCAATATAAAAATTGTTATGTCTTACGGAACCATCCGATATATTGAGATATGGTGAGATTGATTTTTGTTGCAGCGTTTCATCGCCATGGAAACGTGAAAAGCTGATCACAAAACAGTCAGTCGTATTTTCTTCGATGGTTTGCATCCCCGCTTTCATTCCCATGACTTGGATAGCACCGATTTCAATTTTAGTGAATTGCGTAATATTTTTAATATATGTTCCAACGGTGATTGTGAAAGATCCGTCGTCTGGATTATAGATAAAGGAATTCAAGTCGGATTGAAGAAAATGAGATGGGCTGTTCTCAATTGGTTCATATAAAGTATTTATGCCAAAATCATATATTTCATTATGGAGGCTTCCTTCTTCAATCATCATTCTATTTCCATTGACATCTGTAAGAATCCAGACAAAATAATTCACTCCAAGAAGATGTTGTAGTGGATCGATTGGAACAGTTTCACCTATCAAATTTCGATAATACCAATATTCATATTCGTTTAGACGATGGGACAGTCCGTCCCAGGGTTGTGAAAAACCTGGACTCATATCCTTTGTAAAGACTAAACCATCCCACGTAAAAGTGAGCGATAGTAAAGATTCTTCTTCGCTATCATAATTTATCTGTTTTTTATTTGCAAGTTTATGAATATCTTTTTCAACTATGTCTTGGTTCACATTCGAAGGATCCGTCAGAACAAAGATATCCTGACCATCGGCCTTTAAAGTTCCTGTATCAGTTGTTTTTCCATCGGCAGTGATTGTGCTGTTGACTGTTATAATATCAAAATTAAGGTCGATATAGGTATATGTCGTCGGTGGTGGTGGATTGGTAGTCCGCATTGGAATAGTTGTCTGTGTTGTCTCAGTGATTCGCAGATTGGAATTCGTATTTTCCTCCTGTGTACATGCAAAAAAAGCAAAAAAAATAAATGTTATTATGATTGACAAACCTATTTTTTTCATGTGGTCTTTCCTCTCTTTGTATTATTCAAAGTGAAAATCAGTCGTGAGTTAAAAGGAATAACAGTAATAATTTAATAAAATTATAACATCATACGGATTTTATTAAAAGGTCGTAGCGAAAAATAGGCAAGCATTGTATTTTTTTATGTATTGTCAATTGTATGA
>CAYIYY010000226.1:0-2073 GCA_964367605.1 uncultured Candidatus Izemoplasmatales bacterium
GCATCGGCGCTTACGGCGCGTTTGCGGAAAAAAATCCTGAAGATATTCAATTTGTAGGCATTGCTGAACCAGACCCAATGCGAAGAGGGTATTTTGCAATGAAACATCATATTCCCAGTGCATATCAATTTGAAGACTATGAACAAATGCTCTCGATTGACAAGTTTGCAGATGCCTGCTTTATTTGTACCCAAGATCATATGCATTTTGAACCCGCTTTATTAGCTATGCGAAAAAAATACCATATCTTTTTAGAAAAACCCATGGCTATTACTGCACAGGAATGTATTAAATTAGGTGAATTAGCTGATTTCCATCAAGTAAAATTGATGATTGGACATGTTTTAAGGTACACAGAGTTTTTCTCAACGATAAAGAAAATTATTGAAGAAGGAACTATTGGGAAATTAATGACGATTCAGCATAATGAAAACGTCTCTTATTGGCACCAAGCCCATAGCTATGTTCGTGGTAATTGGGGTAATTCTTTAAAATCGAGTCCCATGATCTTAGCAAAATCATGCCATGATTTAGATCTTCTCATTTGGTTTGCGAATTCATCTCCTAAAAGTGTTGCTTCCTACGGTTCACTCTCCTATTTTAAACAAGAAAACGCACCAACCAATGCACCTAAACGATGCATGGATGGATGCCCTCATCAAGAATCGTGTGTTTATTATGCACCAAAAGTTTATTTAAATGCAGAAGATTGGATGAAACTACCAGTATCAAACGATATGAGTGATGAAGGCCTATTAAAAGCTTTAAAGAAAGGACCTTATGGTCGATGTGTTTATCATTGTGATAATGACGTTGTCGATCATCAAGTTGTTGCAATTGAGTTTGAATCGGGTATGACTGCCGCTTTTACAATGACCGCTTTTACGCATGAAAACACAAGAACGATTAAATTGATGGGAACAATGGGTGAAATTCGTGGACACATGGAGAAAAACGTCATAGAAGTATATCGTTTCGGTAATAGTGTGCCCGAAATTATCAATATGAATATCCTAGATTACGGTCATGGTGGCGGTGATTATGGTATTATGAAAGCTTTTTGCGCTTTAGTTGAAAAAGATCAGTTGAAAAACCTTACGAGTAATAAAGCATCGATTGAATCGCATTTACTCGCATTCGCTGCCGAAGAGTCAAGAGTTAAAGCACAAAGTATAGACTTTAATACTTTTATAAAAAGGATTCAACCATAATATGGAATTCAGAACTGTACTTTCAAAAAGAGATCAATTAGAGGCAATCGAATTATCGAAAAGTATATTTAAAGAAAATATGGCTGAACAATTTACAAGCCTTTTCGGTCAATCTAATTGGAATCATATGTTTATAGCCGTTGATCAAAATCAAATTGTTTCACTTGTCAATTATTATCCTTCAATCGTTCGAATCCAAGCATGTGAGATTAAAGTAGCATCGATTGGTTCGGTTTGTACAAAAACAGAATATCGAGGTCAAAAACTTGCATCAAAGCTATTGACGCTGGCTGAACATCAAATGAAAAAAGAAGCAATCGATATAGTTGTCATTTCGGGGGAAGGTGGTCTATATACAAAGTTTGGGTCTTCACTGGCTGGGAATGTTTATGAATATCTCATAGACAAGTCATTACTAGAAGAATCAAATGAATATCATATGAGCTTATATGAGGAAAATAAAGTTTATGAAATGATTTCTATACAGCAACAAGAATCAGTTCGTTATATTCGAAGCGGTATAGAGTTTAATCAATTATTGAAAGCTCAAACCTATCCTGATACTTTTGCAACTTATCCTATCTTTCTAATTCGAGATAACTTTAAGTATCTTGGCTACATGATTGGTATTTTACCTTCAAAAGGTAATGAATTAGGAATTAAAGAATTTGCTGGTGATAGAAGAGCAATTATCAAATCATTTAAATCAGTTTTATTGAGGACAAACCGCGATAAAATTCATTTTGCTGCTGATGTACATGATTGTATCAATCTTCTATTAAAAAATCATGAATGTAAATTAATTCATCAGCACGCATCGTTTAAAATAATTAATTTTTGTGCTTTAATGGAGAAATTATCC
>CAYIYY010000227.1:0-2038 GCA_964367605.1 uncultured Candidatus Izemoplasmatales bacterium
TTCGATAATAAAAAAAGAAAACTGAACGGATAACTTCCGTTCAGTATTTTTTTTTATTTTTCTTAGATGATTCCTATTCCAAGAACCGCAAGTGCATATAAAGCAAAAGCTAAAAAGTTATTAATGAAGTGGACGCCGATGGTCACATAGATGTTATTTTTCGACCAATGATAGACGAACCCGAAGATCCCTCCCATAAAGATATATGGAATCGATTGAATAAAATCGCCATAAGAAATAACATGCATTAATCCGAAAATTGCGCCTGAAATAACAATCGCTGCTGGTGCCCCGAATTTACGGTCTAACCAACCAAAAATAACTTTTCGGTAGATGACTTCTTCAACAATTGGTGTAAAGACACAAAGCAATAAGAATAAGACTACAAGCCTTAAAGGATCGTTTGTGAACATCGAGGCAATCGTCATTTCATTTTGAGATGTATCCGCAGCCCCTAAAAAATCGAGAATCAACTGTGAAATTATCATCGCGCCATAAACCATGGCGGCGCCAATCACGATTTTACCGATGGCATTCGATTTATCGGCTTTGAATTCTTTCCATCTCCGTTTGAAATTGGATCGATCGATGAATAAGAAACCAATGCCTAAAATCAAGGACTGTGAAAAATTAAGCATCACATTAAATGCGGTATCAAAATCAAAAGAATATCCATAAGAGATCGAATCGATTTCAGAAGAGAAATAATAATATTCATCAATTGCCATATAGGCGTTAGCGGCTAAGCCTTCTTTTGATATATCAATGGAATCAAGTAACTCACCTTGATAAAAGAATTCGATAGATACAATCATCTTAGGAATTTCTCTTTGATTCAGATTTTGTACCAGTCCTGTGATATGAACTAAATAAGGATATTCTGGGTCAGTATCATCAAGTTCGATGGTAAAAGCTGGGCTTTCTACTGTCACGAGATTCGTATATATTTCATTGGGGTTTGGAAATTCCGCTGAATACATAAACATCATCAATGCCGTTAATAATATTTGGACACCAAAATAGATTCCAATCAAAATCCCATTAATTTTTTGTTCTCTAAATAATTCCGAAGGATCATAATCTTCGGACGGCGGAAGATTAACCGGTTTCGGTTCAACCTTATTTGTGGAAAATAAATCTTCAAATTCATTCATGATAGCACCTCATACTTATGATAATTATACTTGATAATTGTGATTTTTTAAAGAAGAAGTTTTAGGATTGGCAACGTTACTTTAATTGACATTTATAATTTCTGTTGTATAATAATGCTATGATTGACTGAAAGGACATGAAAACATGAAAAAATCATTTGCCGTTATCGGTGTTGGTCGATTTGGAATTGCCTTAATTGAAGAATTGGCGAATTTAGATGCTGACATCTTAGTCATTGATAAAAACTATGATAAAATCGAAAAAGTAGCGAAATTAGTCACCAATGCCATCTGTTTAGATTCGACAGATATCGAAGCTTTAAAAGAAGTTGGAATTACGAACTATGATACCGTTGTAGTCGCAACCGGTATCAACGTTGATAATTCTATTTTGACGACGTTGATTTTAAAAGATTTAGGGATTAAAGATGTTTATGTGAAAGTACAAAGTGAATACCATGCGAAAGTCGTTGAAAAATTAGGGGTTGAAGAAGACCACCTCATTTGGCCAGAACAATCAACCGGAAGAAGACTCGCTAAAATCTTAGTTTCAGGTAACTTCGTGGATTATATTGAACTTGATCATGAGTATAGTTTTATCTCGACAGAATCAACGAAACGTTTAATTGGCAAAAACTTACTTGAATTAGAAATTCGTAAACGTTTCAATGTCAATATCGTCGCAATTAGAAGACATCAAAAAATTATGATTCCTTCTTCTACAACGCCGTTTGAAGAAGAAGATGAAATTTTGTTAGTCGGACATAATACATCGATTGAGAAATTCATTGCTTGGTTATCGAAGTAAAAAAGACTTTTCGAAGTCTTTTTTTTCTTTTTTCACGCCTGTGATATGATATACTATAAATGGTGATCTTATGAAA
>CAYIYY010000228.1:0-2019 GCA_964367605.1 uncultured Candidatus Izemoplasmatales bacterium
GTTTTTTGGTTATTGATTGGTATTATATTAACGATAGTTACCAAACCCATCGTCAATCATTTTTTGAGACTTAATCAAAAAATATCCAAAAAAATAAATGTACAAAGAGAACTCCCTTTCGCTATCATTGACAGGGAAAAACGAGGAGAAACGATTTCAAAAGCTTTAATCAGCATTTTTCGCTTTGTGATTTGGTTTATTATCTTACTGATTATCCTCGATGGCTTTGGCGTGAATACCGCGCCTATCTTAGCCTCTGCAGGGGTCGTTGGTGTTGCGGTAGCGTTTGGTACACAAGCCATCATTAAAGACTTTATCAGTGGAATTTTCCTGATTATGGAAAATACCATCTCCATTGGTGAATTGGTTCAAATCGGTGGTTTTACCGGTACGGTGAAAGAAATTGGGCTAAGAACGACGAAACTTGAAGATTGGAAAGGCGATTATTTCATTATCAATAATGGCTCCATCAATTCAATTATCAATTACTCAAGAGACTATTCGTTAGCCATTATTGATGTCACAATCGGTCAAAATGTTAATTACCAATTATTTCAATCAAAAGTCAAAGAGTTTATTGAAACCTTCGGTACCAACAATCAAGCGATGGTAGAACCTTTAGTCTATGTAGGTGTGGTTGAGTCTGGCGGTAATTATATTAAGGTTAGATTGACTGGCAAAACAAAACCCGTTGAACATTTCGCATTTGAACGGTTGATTCGCGAAAAATTATTCTTGTTATGCCAAGAAAATGATATTGCAGTACCGATTCAAAAAATTGAAATTGTTTCCGGTGATCAAGATGGAATCAGAAATTAAGCTTGGAAGTGTTGTCATCTTAAAAAAAGGACATCCGTGCGGTGTCAATAAATGGGAAATTGTCCGTTTTGGAACGGATTGTAAGATTAAATGTTTAGGGTGCGGACGAATCGTTTTAATCGACCGCCCCACCCTTAAAAAAGCCATCAAGAAAGTCGTAGGAGAGACACATGAAGGAACTATTGAAGACAATCATCGATTATCGGAATGAACGTGGATGGAAAGAACATGATACACCAGAAGCACTAGCGAAATCAATTATTATTGAAGCCGCTGAGTTATTAGAAAATTACCAGTGGCCAGATCAAATCCCCAATGAAGAAAACGTGAAAGAAGAAATGGCAGATGTTTTAATTTATACGCTCGCCATGATTCATGATTTGGGTTATGATCCCATTCAGTTAGTTAATGAGAAATTAATCAAAAATAACATCAAATATCCAAAACCAATTAAATAATCTTTATTCGACCGAAAAAAATGTTAAAAAATGTGGTATAATAAAGCGCTATTCACTGCCAATTGAACTTTTTTTTCGGTCTCATAAACTTTATGAATTTTTTAATTGACAAACCTTACTTTAAATAGTAAAATATTACTCGCACTGAAAAGTGTAACGTGGGCCTATAGCTCAGGTGGTTTAGAGCGCACGCCTGATAAGCGTGAGGTCGATGGTTCAAGTCCATTTAGGCCCACCATTCTTAAAATGACATCAACCTCAGTAATTAAGAATTACGATATGGCGGTGTAGCTCAACTGGCTAGAGCGTACGGTTCATACCCGTGAGGTTGTGAGTTCAAGTCTCACCGCCGCTACCAAAATGTTAAAACAGTTTCGAACGTATGGACCCGTAGCTCAGTTGGTTAGAGCTATCGGCTCATAACCGATTGGCCGTAGGTTCGAGTCCTACCGGGTCCACCAATCGATCATATCGACGGAGAAATACCCAAGCTCGGTTGAAGGGATCGGTCTTGAAAACCGACAGGACGTGCGAGCGTCGCGGGGGTTCGAATCCCTCTTTCTCCGCCATTTTGCCGACTTAGCTCAACCCGGCAGAGCAACTGAATCGTAATCAGTAGGTTGTAGGTTCAATTCCTATAGTCGGCACCACGTGTAACACAAGCTCATAACCAATAGAGCTATAGATGACCCGCTAGCTCAGTCGGTAGAGCATTTGACTTTTAATCAAAGGGTCAGGCGTT
>CAYIYY010000229.1:0-2013 GCA_964367605.1 uncultured Candidatus Izemoplasmatales bacterium
ATACCAATTTACTTTTTTTGTCAATTTCACTTTATATTTTTTGTCAATTATATTTTATACTTTTTGTCATTCTCAGTTTATGTTTTTTGTCAATAAGTGATTTTCTATGATTTTTCTCATAACATTCCACCTTCATAACTTGACAGCCATCATTCAAATAAACTATCATCCAAGTCCTCTTGATAAGCGAAAGGATTTTCTCTTAAGATAAAAGATTCAATTTGACGTTCTGAATCATCTTTTAATCGTTCAATGTGATGGACATACAAAAGCGTAGATTCGATATCAACATGCCTTAAAAGCTGTCTCGTTGATTCGATCGAACCTCCCCTTAATATATTCATCATGGCAGCGGTATGTCTGAGACAATGGGGTGTGATTCCACTATTTTCTAATCCACAGTCTTTGAGAACACTTCGAAACATATCCATGAAAAACATTCTACCCAAAGGCTTTTGAGTGATTCCATGTTGGTGCGTGATAAATAAATAAGGATTGTCATCATGACGTAAAGCAAGATAATCATTCATAGCGATGCTCGCGCCTTTTGATAATTTGACATATTCATCATTGGTATTTCTTTTCTTTTGGGGAATATAGAGAATCCAAATGCCTTCTACAAACTGATAATCACTTCTTTTCGCACGGAGGATTTCAATCCTTCTTACGCCCGATGTCAGCATTAAATAAATAATCGCATGATTCCGGTAATGCCAAAACGATTTTCTAATTTCTTTGGTATGAAGAATCATGTGCCTGGCCTGTTCGGTGGTTAAAATCGGTTTTTCAATCCGATGTTTGATGACTTCGTTTTTAATCGGAATCATGATATCATAAGCATATTCAATCGGTAAGTTTAATCGTTGTTGGTTAATTTTTAAATAATGGTATAGTCCTCTTAATGCCGAAATTTGGATATAAATCCAATACGCAGAATAACCCATTTCTCGTTTACTTTCCCGGTACTTAATCACATCACTGGTTTTAGCGAATTCGATGTTGTTTTCTTTTAAGTACTGGATGAAATGTTTAAAAGCAAACCCGTAAGATAATTCAGTTCTCTTTGCGATGTCTTTTTCTAATAAATACTGTTTGCTTAATGTTTCTAGATTGTGTTTATTCATTAAAAGTCCCCCTCTTCAAAAGGTAAAGAACCGTCTAAAATGTAATTTTCAACTTGGTTTTCAGAATCGTCTTTCATCCATTCGAGATGATGAGCGTAGATTAAAGTCGTGGCCATTTCTTTATGCCGCATGAACTGTCTTGTGGATTCTAAAGAACCACCTCTCATTAAATTAAATGTCGCAGCGGTATGTCTTAAGGAATGTGCTGTCATATGAATATTTTCTAGTCCACAGTCTTTTAAAATACGCGTAAACATCGTATTAAAAAAGGTTCTCGATAGATAAAGTTTCTTTGTCCGATGTCGATACGCTATAAATAGATACGGATTTTTATCCATTCTTCGTTTTAAGTAATCGTTGAGCGCAATTTCTAAACCTTCTGGGATTTTTACATATTCATCTTTTGAATCTCTGCCTTTTCCTTGAATAAAAAGAATGAGCTGGTTACCAACCATCTTTAAATCCTTTCTTTTTGCGCGTCTAATTTCAATACTTCTAAGTCCCGTTGTCAGCATCAAATACACCATCGCATGGTCTCTATAATGCCAAATGTATTTACGATTATCCTTGGTATAATTGATCAAATGTTTGGCTTGTTCAATCGTTAATACCGGTTTTTTCACTTTTTGGATAATTTGTTCATTCTTAAAAAATTCCATTATGTTATAAGCATAAGGTTCAGGTAAATTAAGTCGCTTTTGATTTTCACTTAAATAAAGGTATAGTCCCTTTAGTGCACAGATTTGGTTATAAATCCAGCTTGAAGAATAGCTTTGATTTCTTAATATTTGTCTATAATTTTCGATATCTTTCGTTGTAGCAAACGCTATTTCACCTTCTTTAAGATAACTAACAAATTGATTTAATACGATTTTATATAATTCATAGG
>CAYIYY010000230.1:0-2004 GCA_964367605.1 uncultured Candidatus Izemoplasmatales bacterium
CTGCTACTGACCTCTTTTACTCTAGCCATAAAAGCTCCTTTTTACTTGTTCTTTTTGAAAAGTGCGTCACTTACCCTTCTATTTGTTTCAGATTTCATTTTTTCTACCTGATGCACATATATTTGTGTTGTTGATACATCGCTATGTCTTAATGCTTCTTTTGTTTCTAATAGCGATGCTCCTTCTGTTAAAGCCATTGTTGCAAAGGTATGTCTTAAGCTGTGAACTGAGTATGCTTTAGAATCATAACCAATACTTCTTAAGAGTTCTTTTACCGCACTTCTTATTACTTTTGTACTTAATCTTTTAACATTTCCTTTTGAGTGATGCGTTAAAAACAATGCATCATTATCATCATCTCTTGCGATTAAGTAGTCCTGGATAATTTCATAAACTTCATTTGAAAGTTTTACATAGGAATCCTTAGCATCATGTCCTTTACCCATCACGTATAAAACATGCTCGCCTTGAATTAAATCAATATCATCAACATCTGCTCTTTCAATTTCAATAGAACGTAGTCCGGTTGTTATTAAAAGGGCAACTATGGCATAGTTTCTCATTCCTAAGACATCCTTAGCTCTTTTTCTAGCAACAGCCAGCAACTTTTTAGAATCTTCAATTGACAGGGATTGTCTTTTAAATGTTGGCTGAATTTTCATTCCTCGTATTTCATAGGTTATATCATCTGAATAATCATTAAGTTTACAATAACGATAAAACCCTCTTAAAACTACGATATGTTTTTGAACTGATGCTGAGCCGAGGTTCTTTAAAAGATATTCTTTATATTTGAGGATATCATTACGACTTGGATTTGAAATAGCTAGTGTAGTGATGTAGTCCCAATATTGCATTAATATTCTTTTATAGGAGTCTTTAGTGATTTGTTTTCTATCCATAAAATTGATATATTCATCAATTATGGCTCTTAGTTCCTTTGTTTGCATAATTCTCCTTATGTTCGTTTATTTATGTTTTTTTCTTTTACTTTTTATAAATGCTAATCTTTCAGTTTGATATCTTAATTCTTCTTTTATTATGTAGTCAGCATCTAGATCTAGGCATTCCATTATCCTCGCAATCATGGCTGCAGTCATTTTATGACCCCTATAACCAGTTTCTAAATTGTAATAATAAGCTTTTGAAACATCTAATCTTCTTGATACTTCTTCTGCTGATAAATTTAGATTTTGTCTTGCTATTGTTAGATATACTCGTGGATATGATGGTATCGAATGTCTACTATCTTTTGATGCCATTTTTTCAAACTCCTCTCTTAAACTTATACTTCCCTATCAAAGTCCCCCTTATTGTATATATTTCAAAAAAATAAAAAAAGAACTTTTGGACATTAAGTCATCACAGTAAGTAAATGTAGCAAAAAACACCCCTTTTAACTACTGTTTTGATACTTTTATCACAAAGCACAAAACAACATGTAAGTGTAGGTTGCTCTATTTATATTGCTTTTTTATAGTGTATTGTTGTAAAATAAGGCAGTGAGGTGGTGTTTTATGAATATAAATGAACAATTACAAGTAAATTTAATTTATTTAAGGAAACAAAAAAGACTCTCAATGGAGAGAGTTGCAACAATTATTAATGTTTCTAGACAAGCTTATGCAGCCTATGAAAATGGCATCAGTGTTATGAGTATTGAATCATTAAATACCCTTGCTGGATTTTATGGAGTAACAATGGATCTAATGGTTTCTTCTGCTTTAGTTGATGGCAGACAACCAGCAACTACATTTTCTACCTTTATTCCTTCTGATAATAATAGTTATATCAATATAGATGAGCCACTTCTAATTAGAAATATCAATGCCAGTTTAATCGTTGTAAAAATTGATGACGTAAACTTTAAATTCTTTGAATCTACTATTACATATATTGAAGGGCAAGAACAACTATTTGAACTTGATGGCAAGTATTATTTTGGCAAACTTTATTATAATGATGATGGTTCGGGCTTTTTTATAACAAATAATAATGTGACTA
>CAYIYY010000231.1:0-1996 GCA_964367605.1 uncultured Candidatus Izemoplasmatales bacterium
GTAATAAATAATAGAAGCGAACTTGATACAATCAGAAATACTGGATAAAAAGAGATTGATACTTTATCAAAGAACAAACCGGCAAGAGGTGTTAATATTCCAAATCCACAATAACCAAGAGCCATTTGAAGACTAACCATTTTGCTTAATTTTTTCTTATCAAAGTAAACTGAATTAAGGAACATCATGTTGGGGTATATCGGTGCACATCCCAGTCCGAATAGTCCGACCATAATGAAGTAAACGCCTATCGGAAGATCTTTTAGAAGCATCAATACCGCTGCTATGACGATGAAGGTTTGTCCTAATTTGACTAAAAATGAAGGACTTACTTTGGAAGAGACAAAACCAGACGTTAACCGTCCGATTGTCAATCCTAAATAGAAAACGGTTGTAAATAACGCAGCCGTTGCGTAAGATACCCCTTTATCCAAATAGAAATAACTTGCAATCCATACGCCGCCTAAAGACTCGATATGAACATAAATCATAAAAATTAGAATACTCGCTATTGCGCCTTTAGTTTTTAGAATTTCACTTAATTTTATATGAGCGTGAGTATCTTCACGTTCTTTTTTCGGTTCTTTTGCCCAAAGTTTGTGAGTGAATAATGCAATAGATGCAATCACCAGTAACATGATTCCTACAATGATATATCCATTTCGCCAAGAATTTTGACTTAAAGTATACGCCATGACAGAAGGCCCCAACGTGACCCCAATCCCATAAAACGAATGAAGATAATTCATATGTTTAGCTTCATAATTCGCAGCTAAATAATGATTCAACGAAACATCAATGGCACCCGCCCCAAGACCTAACGGAATCGCAAAAAAGAGCATTTGATAGAATTCGTTAATCTGGCTGATCATGATAAGCGCAAAACCCGTCATAAAGACGCTAATAATAGAGATGGCTTTTGTTTCTAATAGTCTTAATAATCGAGGTGCGTTAAATGTCGCTAATACCGACATCGAATAAATCGCAATCGTCATGATGCCTAATGTCCCTAAAGAGACATTTAAATCTTCTCTGATTAAATTCCAACCTGATCCGATTAACGCATCCGGTAATCCGAGTGCAATAAAGATAATATAAATAACTGCGAGTAAGATAAGTTTTTTCTTCATAAAAAAATCTCCTGATATGTGAAAATCACTAAAGTGAATTATATCACATTCAAGGAGAAATTACATAATCGTTTGTATACAATGATTGGATTTTAGTTGATTTTTTAGATATCACTTTTGAACCAGAAATATTTAAATAAGAAAGAGTAAGTGAAACTTAAGATCATGATGACAAAAGCAATAACGGCGAGAACAAAAGAAAAATCTTCGTTCATACATCCTGGGTCACTTGTGTCACAACTGACACCGGAATTAATGATTGCGATGGTTCCTAAAAAGAGAGCTACTATCCCAAAGAAGATAGCCGGCAGATAAATGATAAATTTGAGTTGATTATGGGATTTGACTCGAATAAAAAAGAATACCCAGTGTAAGCCGGTGATAAGAATTGCATAATATATCAGTGGATTTGTTAAGGATATTCCGCCCATCAATGACCTAAAAAGAATATAAATGGTTGGAAGCGCAAGAACTAGAGTGATGTAAAGAAATATTTTCTGATATTTTGACATAAATATACCTCGCTACTTGATTATATTATAAATCATTAATCATCTATATTCAATATTTAGTGAATAACTGACGAATTACACTAAACGAATAGTAAAACCAAGATTTGATTGATATTTTAATAGTAAACTATTGTTTACTTTTTTATTTTACAGGTATATAATGAAATTATAATAAAGGATGTGAGATTATGAAATGTGTCGTTACGGGAGCTACTGGTCATATTGGCAACGTCTTAGTTCGTAATCTTTATCAGCACGGCTATGATATTACAGCCGTTGTTTTACCAAGCGATGATATTTCGATGATTGAAGCTTACGCAACCATCGCCTATGGCAATATTTTAGATACTTCAT
>CAYIYY010000232.1:0-1992 GCA_964367605.1 uncultured Candidatus Izemoplasmatales bacterium
CGCGATGATTATTATAACATAATAGATAATAATATGCAAGCAATATTTATGACCCGATGCGAGATAACAAGGCTTCTTTAATCAAGTACATTGCATAGGAATCTAGTTGACAATAATCGAGCAAATTTTGAATCGTTGAAGACTTTATATCTTCATTCATTTCAGGCAGTTTTGCATAATGGACAAAAGCTAATTCTCCATTATTAATCGGTAGTGTTGAATAATCAATGTTACATAAAGCTGGCAATACTTTTTTTAACGAATAACTACCATCGAGTGTCGGCGAATAGAAGTTATATGAATCAACTTCAGATTTTGTAAAATGATTTTTTTGGTAGAAGGTTGGATCATTCTTGATTACCTTATAGAGATCAAATAAACGATCAGTCAATTCAATCAGTCGTTTTGCATGTTTAGGGAATAGTGATGCTAATTCAATTAAACGATTTCTTTCAAAGGTTTGATTGTACACAACAATCGAACCTCCATCCGAAGGGATGGCATCTAGTAACGCATTAACTAAATCAAGACGGTGATCTTCACCATCTTGAGCAAGATAGTAGCGGTGATAATGTTTATCATTTCGGTCAATTGTTTGTCCTTGATGCTCGATATGTAATGAAAATTGAAAAACAGATTGCTGATAAGGAGATTCTCCGCTAAAACGCGGTAAAATCGATGGGAAAGCTTCAAAATCGAGATAATATACGGGATATTTGAGCGTTTTTAAATATAAATCAATCTTATTTTTGTTCATAAAAGTATAATCGTTTTCAATACAATAGCGTTGCATTAAGTTTTTTTCGCGATGCAACCACGAAATAGGAACATCTTCCATACTGACAATTCCTTGATTAATCAGATCATAGGTATCGTGTAAAATCTCATGAGTGTTCGTTTTTTCGAGAAATCCTTGATGATTATAAAAATAATGAAGAATTGAATGTTGTTCGGGTAGATGTGAGAAACAATAATCCACAAACTGACATTCAAAAGTTTGATTTTTGCAACATTCGTTCTTGACTAATAAACAACGTGAATCATCATCTAATTCGATGTGATTAATCATTCGGTAAAGATCAATTTCGATAATCGATTGCATTTTATCAACGATATAAGTCATATCAAAACATGAGATAAGATCACTTGAGTAAGCATGTCCTTGATCGTTCGTTTGTCCATCAAAAACATACTGGTGATTGATGATAGATAACAAGTACTTTTTAGTTGAGCTGGGATATATCTTATTCATGATAAATGCTTTAAAAGCAAGGTGATAAAGATGTCTTCCTAATGAATGATGACGATCCATTAACTTTTTTAATTTATCATCATAATTGTTTTTTATGGCATCCGATAACGGATTCATATCTGGATAAAAAATGCCATCAACATTGGGCGTAAAAAATGGTTTGCGGTCTTTATTAACCGAATACTTTAAGTTTTTGAATTCTTTATCGGTGATAGGAAGAACCGTCGTTACAGTATAATCATGATTGTTTTTTGACAAAAAATCGATTCTCGTCGATAATGTAATGTCATTTGTAAAGTCATAAGAAATAATTTTGTTATCTTCAATATCACTTAAATTAAATCGATTTACAAATATTTGGTAAGTCAAGTTTTTTAAGGTTTTAATTGCTGAATTCATAAGCTCTTTTGAGACATTTTCTGCACTTATGGATGATAGTTCTTCATCATCGGCATCCTGAGAAGTCTCAAAACTAGATATTCCGCTTAGATAAAGCATTTCTTGGAATTTATCGTCAATTCCTTGCTTTTCATACCTTCGTTCTTGTGAAACTCGGTCAAGGGGAGCATAACGAGTACAACGAAGATAATTCAACAAATCAATCGTAGTTACAATCATATTTGTCTCCTTCGAAAAGAGTATTATATCTAATTTAATTATACCATAAATAACCTGTTTTTTTTAGAAAAAATAAAACTCCTAATAAGGAGTTTATAAACTATTCAATAATCCGATGAGTT
>CAYIYY010000233.1:0-1968 GCA_964367605.1 uncultured Candidatus Izemoplasmatales bacterium
TTTTAAGAAAAATGGTTTCATTATAATACCTCATTAAATAGTTATACTGATGTCATTATAAATCGAAATAGAAATGATGTAAAGAAAACTAATGTTTTTTCATCTGACAAGCAAAATAATGCCATTATTTTCAATAATACGATATAATATTGTATTGTAGAAAGTGAGCGATAATGATGAAAAATACCATTGAAGAAATCAGAAAATTAATTGAAGTTCTTGTTGATCCTAGTTCAGGTGAAACTTTAAAGGCAAATAATGCTATTAAACATATCGGCATTGATGAAGATGAATCTTCAGTCATAATGTTAGTTGAGATTGCGGTGAATAACAATGAATTCACTTCGAAATTAAACCGTAGTATTGCAAAGATTATAAAACTTGATTTAGGTTATAAAAGCTTATCGGTAGAATATGAACAAGCACGTCCAAAAAACATTGCTAAGACGATGCATATTTTAGCGATTGCATCGGGAAAAGGTGGCGTTGGAAAATCAACTGTCACTGCTAACTTAGCGTTAGCATTAACCTCGATGGGAAAAAAAGTCGGCATCATTGACGCCGATATATACGGGTCAAACATGCCGAAAATTTTTGATATTGAAAACGAAGAATTATCCGGTACCGAAGATGGAAAAATTTATCCTTTTAACGTTCGTGGTATTGAGGTTGTTTCTGCCGAGTTCATGACAGAAGCAGGCAAAGCCTTGATGTGGCGCGGTCCGATGTTAGGAAAAATCCTTAAAATCTTTGTCTCTGAGACGATATGGAGCAAAGATTTAGATTTTATGTTAATTGATCTTCCACCTGGAACAGGAGATGTCGCAATGGATGTCAAAAGTTTGATTCCAGATGCGAAAGCAATTATTGTGACAACTCCTCACGTGAGCGCTTCTCACATTGCGATAAAAGCCGGCTTTGCTGCTGCTGAATTAAAACAAGAAGTTATCGGTGTCATTGAAAACATGAGTTTCCTTGAAATCAATGATGTGAAACATTATATTTTCGGTAAAGACGGTGGAAAACTTGTTGCTGAGAAGTTAGGTATCCCTTTATTGACTACCATTCCTATTGGACAACCCGCTTCAGGTCATCATTCACTGTTTGCTCCAACAGAATATATTGGCATCATGTATCTTAATTTAGCAAGAAAAGTCATCAAGTCGTTTGAATAAATTATTCCGTATCATATACCGATTGTGGATTTAACATCACAGTCGGTTTTTTTATGTTTTGTAATTTTGCGATGTCATTATCAATTGTTACAATTTCATATAATGCATCTTTATATCGTTTGTTTGTAAATGAAAAACTTGCGATTTCTTTTGATAATTTTTTGAGTAAAAATACGGATTGGAATTGGTAGGCCAAAGGAAGTATATGTTGCAGTAAGAAATTTCTCAAATCGTGATAAGCTCCTAATTCCATTAAGACGAGCCAATGATGATAATTGACTAAAGCTCGTTTAGGCATTAAGCAAATTTGATACAATTCGTCTTTTAGTTTAACGAACTCTTCTGTGTTCTTATTTTCAAGATTTAACCAACAATTTAAAAACAGTGCTTCAATATAATACCGACTATTTTTAGAGATTTTATTAATGTATTCAAATGAATTTTCTCCGCCAAGGGCTAAAATAAGATAGAAACGATCTTTTTCATCTTGAGTAAGCAACTCTAAAAAACTATGATCTGGAAATGGAATAATGGTTTCATTTTCATAATAGGCAAACTCTACTAAATGTAAATCTAGTAATGCTAAACGACGGTAATTTCTGGTGCTAATAAAGATTCTTCTTGCTTCTTCAGCATGGATTCTTGATAAATTGATTAACCCCAAAAATCCATAACATTGAAACTTAAGATACGAAACAATTCCAAATAAACTTGCATGATGTGATTCTACTTGTTCGTGCATTTCAAGAATTTTGAGGGCTTCATCATATTGATGATTTAGGATTTTTGCGGA
>CAYIYY010000234.1:0-1955 GCA_964367605.1 uncultured Candidatus Izemoplasmatales bacterium
ACATTCATCATAGAAAAAGGTCAGAATCTTGAATAAAATTCTGACCTTTTCATATTCTTATAATTGAATAAGTGTTCCTAGGGTATCGAATTCAGTGAGTTTTAAACTTTTCAGTTGATTCATCATATTTTTACCAAATTTTGTATGGGCGATCACTCTAAATGTTTTAGCTAGTATATCAATGTAATCTTCTATTTGATGATACTGTTTCATGATATGGATTGATATATACCGGACGAATAGATAAAGCGAACTCAGTGTGATGAATTCATCATAATAGTTCAGTGTAAAATCTTGATTAGGAAACTGACGAAAAAACAAATCATTGATTATCATCTTTTCAAATAAAACCTCATGATTGATGATTGTTTCTTCAAAATGAATCAAACAAGGTTCATATACTTCATTGATAGACTTGTTTTTATAAAGTTCTCTTATGAATTCACAATAGTCTTTTAATGAAGTGTCATTGTCAATCAACCATGAAGATATTTGATGAATCACATGAACTGACTTATCAACGTCTCGCGCATATTCTTTGATTGATAAATCAATTGAATTAAAATCAATCATGGGATTAGCATCTAAAGCCATAAACATTTTTCCTACCATGAGGATACGGTTATTTAAAGGCAACTCACGCTTTTGTAAGATATCGAAAGCAAACTTCCGTATATTTACAAAAGTTGTTTGTTTTTCTATGGATGCAGTTTGATGACTAAAAGGCATTTTAAAAACTAAGGGCATTTCTTTGAAGGTTAAGAAGTCCTCGGTTTCAAATAATAATTCTAAAGTTTTCTCACAACTATTGGAACAGGAACTTTCAAAGCCAAAATAGGTTCTGGGTCCCCTTGGATAGTACCTACAAACACTAGGGAGCGCATCTTCTTTACATTTCGCATGCAATTGACAAAATCCGTTTGGTAATAATAAGGGACAATTGCCCTCATAATTATGAGCGATTTCAGCGTAACAATCTTTGGTTGGGTGATCTCGTAATCTGAATGTCCGATCAATGGTTTTTCTTAAGGTTTGGCTGCATTGTATTCCAACCAAACTAAAATATTCATCCATTGGAATCGTGACATCCCAGCCGGCGCAACACGTGTGGCGACAATCGCCACCTTTACACTGAAATTTGGCGTAATAATTTGGAACAATAAAGTTATTTTTAAGGGCTTTTTTCGTTTGATTCATATTTAAAATCATCACATAGAAACGATAAATTCCGTTTATTTCCAAGTGAAGATTATATCACTATTTTTGTCCTTGTCAATTTCGATTTTATGAAAAAAAGCGATAAGTAAATACCGCTTGATTAATCACTCTATTTTAATGATACATTACAGGTAAAATCCTTTATTGATTGAGTGATTCTATGGTTTTAAAACATTGTGAAAAGAGTAATTGGCTTCCACCCACATTACGCCACCAACCATAATGAAATATCGAATAACGTGCATACTTTTCAACCTCTAAAATCAGCCCTAAATACCCAAGCGTTATCGCAAATCGGATTTCCTCTTCACGGGTATAATTGACTAAAGTATCGCTATTTTGCATATAGGAATCAATGAATTTTGATTTTTGTTTTAATGTCATCGCCATGAAATCTTGGCTGACAAAATCAGCGATAAAATCGCCATAAAAACATCGTTCTAAATCAATTAACCAAATAGCCATGGTTTGATTTTTCAATTCACACAGGATATTACTTGGCCATATATCATAATTAACCAATCTTGATTCAACTTTTTCAAGGATTGATCGATATTGATGAATATAATGAAGAAGGAGCTTCCCACGCTTTGATGAATGGTGAAATTTTTTGGCGTCTTTGATAAGATTTTCAGACATCGAAGAAATAGCTAAAAACCAATTATCATGGAGTCCATTTTGAAGATATCCAAATTGATGATGTCTGAGCCGATGAATTTGTGCGTTTAAATCAGCAA
>CAYIYY010000235.1:0-1954 GCA_964367605.1 uncultured Candidatus Izemoplasmatales bacterium
TCATGAAACCGCTCAAAAAATTTGTCATTGGTGCTGTCTTATCAATGTCAGCTTTAGCGGGAACGGATGTCATATATCCACTCATTGCAAGATTTGCGATTGATGATATCATTAATCCAAATCTTGAAGCAGGAACACAGGATTTATCAAAAATACCGTTGTTCATTGGAATCTATTTAGTCTTTATGGTTGTTCAAGCAACGTTAGTTTATATGTTTATTCTCTTTGCAGGTAAAATTCAAGCTGAATTAGCTTACAACATCCGTAAAAAAGCGTTTCGTCATCTTCAGGAGTTGCCATTTTCCTATTATGATCGTACCCGTGTTGGGTGGATTATGGCACGCATGACCAGTGATTCCCGTAATTTAAGTGATATCTTATCTTGGGGATTAATTGATTTAACTTGGGGTTTATTCATGATGATTTTGCTCGTTGTCGTCATGTTTTTAGTCAATTGGCAACTAGCACTATTAACCATCGCAATTGTGCCGATTTTAATGATTATTTCAACGTTTTTTAGAAAATACATTTTAAAGTCTTACCGTTCGATTCGTAAGGTTAACTCAAAATTAACCGGTGCGTATAATGAAGGTATTACTGGTGCAATAACAACCAAAACCTTAGTTTTAGAAGAACCAAATTATCATGATTTTGATTTATTAACATCTGATATGAGACGCCAATCGATTCGCGCCGCTATCATTCAAGGGTTGTATTTCCCGACGGTCATTTTCTTAATTTCGATCGCAACGGCTGTCATTTACTATGCCGGTGGAAGTATGGTTCTAGATAATAATTTTATTAGTATCGGTACGTTAATTTTATTTACCGGTTACGTATGGCAGTTTTTTGATCCAGTCAATAACATCGCTACCATCTTTGCAAGATTTCAACAAGCTCAAGCATCGGCAGAACGTATTGTATCGTTAATAGAAACAAAAGCCGACATTGAAGACTCTGAAGAAGTTATTGAAAAATATGGGACGTTGTTCGATTACAAACGTGAGAATTTTGAACCGCTAAACGGTGATATTGTCTTCAATAACGTGTCATTCAAATATCATGTTGGTGAAAAAGTATTAAGCAACTTCAATCTACATGTTAAGGCTGGTCAATCCATAGCACTCGTCGGACATACGGGTGCGGGAAAAACAACCATTGTTAACTTGATCTGCCGGTTCTATGAACCGACAGAAGGACAAATTCTCATTGATGGCGTTGATTATAGAGAGCGCAGCATGGGATGGTTACACTCGAATTTAGGGTATGTTCTACAAACCCCACATTTATTTAGTGGGACTGTCATGGACAACATTAAGTATGGTAAGATTGGATCAACCAATGAAGAAGCAATCGCAGCTGCCAAAGCCGTTGAAGCCCATGATTTTATCATGAAGTTCGAAAAAGGGTATGAAACTGAATGCGGCGAAGGTGGATCAAGACTTTCGGTTGGCCAAAAACAGTTAATTTCCTTTGCAAGAGCGATTTTAGCTGATCCAAAGATATTAGTTCTTGATGAAGCAACTTCGTCCGTTGATACCGAAACTGAAAGAGCCGTACAAACAGCCATTTCAAAGATTTTAAAAGGAAGAACTTCATTTATCGTCGCCCACCGATTATCTACCATTGTTTCAAGTGACCGTATTTTAGTCTTAGAACAAGGTAATGTAATCGAAGAAGGTACACATCGTGAATTGATTACAAAGAATGGACATTATTATAAACTATATACCAATCAATATACCGAAGAAATGCTTGAACTTTCAAAACAATAATACGATATATAATGGAAAAAAGACTAAACAAAATGTTTGGTCTTTTTTAACGGTTTTATCAAAAAAATGTCGGATTATTATAAGCGGAAAATGGGAAGATGTTTTTTTTGGATAAATAAGAAATAATTCTTTGATTTTTATAATTTATTGTGTATAATAATTATTGCTATGCCAGTGTG
>CAYIYY010000236.1:0-1954 GCA_964367605.1 uncultured Candidatus Izemoplasmatales bacterium
TAAGTCAACTTTATCAATCTGTGACTTTGAGTTATTGTATTGATTATCATGAACCTCATGATCCACCGTTAGAAGCTTGTATTGATTATATTCCCATTGGTTTGACTTTGACGGATATAACAAATCTCATTTATGTCCCCAATTATAATTTGACATTATATTTAGTGTTAGAGGCAACCAATTCTTTAGGAGATGTGATTTTACTAGACTCGATGAGTTTTAAAACACCTTTAAATATCAGTGGATCGCTTTATATCAATGATGTGACAAATGATAGAGTTGAGATTTCAGCGTACGTGGATTTTATGGTCGTTGAAGGCATTGAGTATTATCTAGAACTTTATGAAGATATTCGTTTAATCGATCAAATTGAAATAGCAGAATATTTATCAAACACTCAAATGGATTTAAACAAAATACTTATCAATCAGTTAAAAACAGAAAGAACCTATCAATTGCATTTAAGAGCGCGTTTCATCCATCCTCAAACTTCTGTCCAGACTGATTTACTGATTTCATACCTTGAGTTTACAACGACACCTATTTATGAAGTCATTGTTTCATTGACAGAAGATACGGACAATTACTACATTGATATCGAAATTGATGATCCGAGTAATATCTTGCATCAATTTAATTACATTATCTATGATGTTAGTGGTGATTATCCAATCTACATCACAGAAATGCCACTCACGATGACGTTAACACTTGATAATAAAAAAGTAACCACTTTCAGTATTATCAAACCCATCGGTTATGAATATGAAATCCGGATTGTGTGCAACAAAGTATTGAGTAATGGGACTACTTATTATAGTACCCCACTTTATATCATAACGAATGATTTACCATAATGGAGGAAAAATATGAACTTTAAATCAAAGACGAAAAAAGAAAAAGTAACGATGATTGTCATTGCCGCTTGTGTTTTTTTACTTGTATTAATCTCGATTTTCGCTGGTGTTTTATTTCCTGGTTCCACTTTTGAAGCGATTGTTAATAACAGTGTCGGTAAATTCTTTAATATCGTCAATTTCTTCAAAAATAATTATGTGAAGATATTAGAGTCCGCGGCCGTTATTTTCTTCATATGGTTAATTACCTTACTCATCACGTTTATCATCCGGTTATTAATGAAGAAGAATTCACGAAGCGAAACCGTTGGTACGATTTTACGGAGTATGATCAATTATCTCGCCATTCTCATCGCCTTATTTTTAATTTTGTCAGCGTGGGGCGTTGAAACAAGGACGTTACTCGCTGGTGCTGGAATATTAGGATTGGCTTTGTCATTTGGGGCACAAAGTTTAATTGAAGATGTTATCAGCGGCTTATTTTTGATTTTTGAAAAGCAATTTTCAGTGGGGGATGTTATTCAACTGGATAATTTTCGAGGTACTGTTCTTGATATCGGTATTCGGGTCACGAAGTTTGAAGATTTAAACGGCGACATCAAAATTGTCAATAACTCGGACATCCGTGGCGCGATTAATACGTCAGCCGATTTATCCGCAGCAATTTGCGATATCTCGATTAGCTACTCCGCTGATTTAGTAAAAGTAGAGCAAATCATTAAAGATAATTTAAATGAAATTAAATCAAAAATCCCTGACATCATGGATGGACCTTATTACCGGGGTGTTCAAGAATTAGGAAGTTCTTCAGTTGTCATACGAATATACTCAAGAACTCATGAGAAAAAGAAGTACCAAGTGACAAGAGATTTGAACCGAGAAATGAAATTACTTTTTGATAAACAAGGCATTGAAATACCCTTTCCACAAGTTGTGGTTCATCAAGAAAAACCTAAAACTGAATAATTCTAATTTATGGGCTTAAAATAAGGAAAATAGATGTTAATGATTTCTTGAACGAAAGAGATGGTTAACATCTATTTTGTTTTTCATCTTTTTGAAATCGAATAACAAATAAAATGTGCTATCTATTATAT
>CAYIYY010000237.1:0-1933 GCA_964367605.1 uncultured Candidatus Izemoplasmatales bacterium
AATCAATCAAATACAATCGATATACCGAAAGAATCATTAATTGAATTTGCGATGTCGATTTACCTAACCACTTATAACTATTGTCTAAATAACAAACTTTCAGAAGATCATGCACTCAATTTATTTAATGAAAGAATTAGAATTATCGAAAGAGGAGTGAAATAATATGATATCTATTATCTTTATCTTAATTATTGGTTTAATAGGTTATTATCTGCCTTCAAAACTAAAGAAAAGCAAAGTTATTCTATATGGCATTTTTACTATCCTAGGAGTATTATCCATTATTTTTAGTGATGTAACGATAACCGTACCGATTAATCAAGGATTTCTTGGGTTCTCGCTTTTCTATGTGGTTATGATAACGGGTATTTTTAATAAAGACAGTAAGATATTTAAAAATTTGTATTCGGTCCGGTCCATCTACTCAATCATTGGGTTTATCATTTTAACACCGCACGCAATTTTTTATATCATTGATAAATTTACTGATAATGGTTTATTTGATATTGTTGGGTTATTAGCTTATTTAGTTATGATTCCTTTGTTTATTACTTCATTTCAAAATATTGATAAACCTGAAGTTAAGTTTAAGTGGAAAAAAATACAACGTTTTGCTTATGTTGCGTACCTATTAATATTTATTCATTTAATCATTGTTTCATCGGTTCCAAACAGCATTATGTATCTTGTTTTATTCGTTCCTTATATTTTATATAAACCCTATCATTTTTTCAAACATGAAAAGCCCTATTATCAAAAATTAAGACAAAAAATTATGCCATCAAAATCAAAGGAGAATCAGTAATATTTATGAATTTAGTGGAAAAAGTATTTTATAACACACAAACGAATGAAAAAACGATAGAAAAGGTGATTATAGATGATAATGTTCACTACCTTCATCTTGTTTTTCCAAAGGGGGATGGGTTACCAATTCATCAATCGAACGCCAATATGTATATGACAGTTATTAGGGGATTATTATCGATTGGTCTAAACAATAATGACACTCAAATCTACACAAAAGGTACTGTACTCAATATCCCTTGTAATACAACGATGAATGTTCGTAATGAAAATGAGGATATATTAGAACTCATCATTGTAAAAACTCCCGTTCCTGGAAAAAGTTGTGTATAAAAGTCAAAGAAACACTCAAAATCGAGTGTTTCTTTTATTCAAGAATGGATATAGATACATTTAAGCGTAAACGTCAAAAATTAACACTCTACAAAACTAGAGTGTTTTTTTGTACACTTTAGGAAATGATGAGAGGTAAAGAAGAATGGGAAAACATTATAGCGATCAAGAGCGATTTGAAGTGGTGAAACACTATATAGCTAGTGGAATGAGCCAAAGTGAGTATGCCCAAGAATATGGATATGCAAGAACAACGTTAAGAGATTGGGTGAATGCGTATAATCATATAGCAGGAGATTTTATCAGAATTGATAATATCGGGACAGAGAAAAGCGTGATTGAAGAAACAGAAATCAAAATGAATCTAATGAGAGATGAAGAGATCGTGAAGCGATCGGGTCACTTCAGAAGATTTGACCATTCAGTGGTGATGATAGAAACGAAAGGGATAAAAATAACAACCTCCTTGGAACAAGCCCTCAAAATCCTGGAGCGAATTTATGATTGATTACGGCAGAGTAAAAAAAATCTACTTTTATACAAAGGAGTTAGACATGCGAAATGGAATGCATCGAATTCAGACATCTGCCTAGTGAAGCTTTGATACAATTTTCAAGGCTTTTTTTGTGCATAAAATGCGATGAATTGACATTTTTTTTGTAGTTTTCTTCCATTTTCGCTGAGGGTTGATGATTTTCAGGGCAAAAAATAAGGGGAAGGAAGAGATATTTAAAACCTACTAGTTGAACGATATGGGGGTGGGGTTGCACCTTTGAACGATTGTAGGGAC
>CAYIYY010000238.1:0-1879 GCA_964367605.1 uncultured Candidatus Izemoplasmatales bacterium
GATACAATATATCCAAATCATATGATGAAATTTGATTTTCATGATAATAACGCTTTTTTTAAGTATAACGATGAAGTATTCGCTGTTGAATCAAGTGCTTTATTATCTCAGATCATTTTAGGTTATGACCAACCCCTCAATTTAAAGCTTGAAAATCAACCTAATATTCAAAAATTCATTCAAAAAGTATTTCCTATACCATTTGTTTGGACAAATAACATTAACTCTCAATGATTATAAAGAAAGGTAAATAAATATATATGGGAAATTTAAGTAATAATACAATCATGGTTATTGGCATCAGTTTTATTTTTGTTATGACAACTGCCGGATCTGGTATGGTATTTCTATTCAAAAATGCAATATCAGATAATTTTAAAAAAATATTCTTAGGTTTTGCGGCAGGAGTTATGATTGCGGCATCTGTTTGGTCATTAATCATACCAGCGATAGAAGAAGCTGAAAACCAAGGAATCATCGGATGGATTCCTGCAGCAATTGGATTTATTAGTGGGGGATTATTTTTATTGCTTGTCGATAATTTATTGCCCCACATGCATATCGATTCTGATAAGCCTGAAGGGATAAAAACGTCTTCTAAAAGAACGACATTATTAATTACTGCAGTGACTTTACATAATATACCTGAAGGGCTGGCAGTTGGATTAGCTTTTGGTTTAGCATTAACAACCGGCAGTTCAGTTGGAATACTGTCAGCTTTAGGTTTGGCTATTGGTATGGGTCTTCAAAACTTTCCAGAAGGAGCAGCGATTTCATTACCCCTTAGGCAAGAAGGAATGTCTTCTGGAAAATCCTTTTTCTGGGGGTCAATGTCTGGCATCGTTGAACCTATATTTGCAGTTATCGGGGTCATACTAGCGACATTCTTATCAGTTATTATGCCTTGGTTCCTAGCTTTCGCCGCAGGGGCAATGATTTATGTTGTTGTTGAAGAATTGATTCCTGAAGCACAATTAGGCGAGCATAGCAATGTTGGAACCATTGCCGTTATGGTTGGTTTTGTTATCATGATGATTCTTGACGTTGCATTAGGTTGAAAAATGAATGATTTTTTGGATTTACAAGTATTGTATGAAGATAACCATATCATTGTTTGTGTTAAACCACCAGGAGTACTATCTCAAGCTGACGGACTAGACCGTCAAGATATGTTAAGTTTGATTAAAGATTATTTGAAAGTAAAATATAATAAACCTGGAAATGTTTATCTTGGATTGGTCCACCGTCTTGACTTCAATGTTGGCGGTGTGATGGTATTCGCTAAAACATCAAAGGCTGCTTCAAGACTCTCTGAGTCAATGCGGCTCCATGATTTTACCAAAGAATATTATGCGGTAGTAGAAGCAGATATTCCAATTGGTAAAACAGACGTTTTAATCGATTATATTGCTAAAGATGAGAGTGAAAAAAAGGCTTTTCTTTCTGATGAAACACAAGGGAAATTATCAAAGCTTGAGTATGAAGTTATCGATAAAGCGTTAATTAATAATAAAGTTTTATCGCTTGTTAAGGTTACTTTAATCAGTGGAAGATTTCATCAAATAAGACTGCAGTTTTCATCTAGAAATATGCCGCTTTATGGGGATACAAAATATGGTCATAGAACAAGAGATAAAGATAGAGAATTGGGGCTATATGCTTATCAATTAAGTTTTCCTCACCCTACTACACTAGAGTTGCTAGTATTTGTTGAAAAGCCAAACACTCCTCTCTTTCAGTTATTTAAGTCTGTATAAACCAGAAAGGTGTTTGCTTATCTGGTTTTTTATTTTTGGATATTAAATCATCTATAATTAAATTTATGTTTGAAATTATCATAATTATTTTAAAAAGAGTCATTGTTTTTAGTGATTATATG
>CAYIYY010000239.1:0-1852 GCA_964367605.1 uncultured Candidatus Izemoplasmatales bacterium
CTGCAAAGATTACCTAGAAAAGGTGAAAAACCTGAAATTATCTTTAACGGTTATAGTTTTAAAGCAATTGACTTGGATACTAAAGTTATAAATCGTGTCTTAGTTACTAAATTGAATAATAAGAATCTATCAAATGACACACAATAGAAGTTTTATAAGATAAAAGCTAATAAAAATATAAAAAAACCCTTGAATTTATCAAACTAAGGGTTTTTATTTTATTAATTGAGTTATTCTTGATCTCTTTCAGTCAATAAAGGTTCTTTTTTTTCGTGTTTTTTAAGAAAAACAAAGGCAACTATTGCAACAACAAATGAACCAGCTGCTCCGATTAATAGGTCCAACATCGTATCAAGTAGACCATAATCTTGAGGGTAAAATGTGCTAGTGCTAGGCCATTGATAGCGTTGCATATTTGTCGGATTATTCATCAAATTAAAGGTGATTACATCGGTTAAGAATTCATAGAACTCCCAAAGTACTAATAATGTTATCGAAAATGTAAAGGAAAATAGTACTATGAATAAAGGTGGAATAGATTGATTTTTCTTTTTCGCAACATATCCGCTGTAAATGTAGACACTTTCAAAAGCGACTAGTGCTAAAACGATACCACTAATCATATGAACTAATTTATCATATCCCCTAACAGTTTCATAAAACTCTTGAATGAAACCTAAGACAATTGATGCGAATAAGAAAACTAAAACCAATATTTCAATCCAGTTATTAAATCTAAAATTATATTTTTCTTTTAAATATTTCGGAATACTCATTAAGGCAATTGCTAAAACAGATAAGAATACGTTATTAACAGCATTATCTCTGGAAGTAATTGATAAGTCCAAAAAGATACCCAGTATCGAAGCAATTAATTCTAAAGCGGCGATAATAACAAATAAATAGTAATAGAAATTTGGATTTTTTAGGAAATTCTTTTTCATCATAATACCTCGCTTGAATCACTATAGAAATAATATCATATTTTCATAATTTTAACAAATATAACCGTATAAATAGTTTATGGATTTAATTAAAATAAACGTAGATGAATTTAGGAATGCTTAACTTAATAGTTATATTAATTGATAGATGAAAAAAATATAGTTTTGATTACATTCGATGTGTATAAAGACATATATATTTTAAAACGACAAGTTTGATTTTTTTACTTAATAATAAAAACACAAGAAAAAAAACACCATAGAATGGTGATTAATTAATATCTTAATAAGATGTCGTGAAACAAATATAAAATCATTATTAATGCATATATTTATAGTTAATATATAACATGATATGCATTTTTAGATATATTATTTATGACTTTGAATTAAAGCTAATTGTGCTGCAGCATAAGCTGGATCAATTTTAGGTTCTGTTATTTTAATTGTTGGAATCATTTCATTCAATAATTTATGAAGTGAAGATTTGAAGTATCCATCAACGTTTCCTAAAGAACCAACTATGACTAAAATAGGATTTTCTAATTTTAATGTCGTTTGTACAGATTTTACGGCAATACTTAATTCATAAACTGCGTTGTTACAAATATTTTGTGCATAAGGATTTCCTAAATTAGCGTGTTTTGTGACGAACGGTGCCAAACTTGCAACTTTAGTACGTTCTGTATACCATTTTTCGGTGACATTTTGAAGATCACTCATGGTTTTGATATCTAAGTGTTTTTTTAATTCATCAGTAAAAAAAGTATCTTCGTGTCTATGATCTAGTGCTCTTGAAATAGCTCTTAATGCATTTATCCCTAAATCATAGCTACTACCTAAATCTCCTTCTTTATAACCCATTCCTCCGGCTTTGTGTGTTTCGCCACTGAGGTTTTTACCGTAAG
>CAYIYY010000240.1:0-1846 GCA_964367605.1 uncultured Candidatus Izemoplasmatales bacterium
GTATACCAACTTATTAACAAATCAATCAAAAAAACTCTTAATAAAATTGAAAGTGATATTTGAATAATTGCACCTATGATTGCGCCAACAAGTGCATATTTTCCGTCTTTAATACGTTCATATCGCCAAACAAGATATAAAACAACACCGGCAATAGGAACAAAAAACCCAAGCAAACCCCATAATGGGTTATTTGTGTCTTGATTTCCCATAATTTACCTCGAATTATAAACCTTCACGATTTTTAACTTCATAATAGTAAATAGAAGCGACAGTTCCGTATGGAGAATATTTCTTTTTTAGGCGTTCATAACGCAGTTTACTAAATGTTTTATACCCCTGAACCTTCATAACGGCTTTTTTAAGTGCTAAATCATCATACGCAAAAATATCAAGACGTCCTAATGAAAACATTGCGAGCATTTCCGCCGTCCATCTTCCGATACCTTTAACGGTTATGAGTCTTTGAATTACTTCCTCATCATTTAGGCTATCAAAATCATCGATGATTAACTCGCCTTCTTGAACTTTATATGCAAATTCCTTAATATATTTAATTTTCGGATAAGAAAGTCCACAGGATCTAAGTTCATCATCCATACGGGATAAGATTGATTGTGGTTCAAAAGAACCAATTAAGACCTTAAACCTCTTTTCAATAGTCGCAGCCGCTTTGAGTGAAAGTTGTTGACTAACGATGCTCGAAACAACCGTCTCAAAAATATTTGGATTTCTGTTAACTTCGACGAAACCGTATTGTTCGATAATTGCGCCAAGTTTTGGATCGCTTTTTTTTAGATGATTCATAATTTCTAGATTATAATCAATTATGGGCATAGGATTCTCCGTAAAAATCGTTCATGGATTTAAATAGGCAACTCTATTGTATCATGATACAATCATAGGTCAATCACTTCTTAAAATATAAGGTCGATGTTTTTTTGCATCGACCTTATGTTTATCATGACTCTATTCTTCGAATTAATTCTAATACTGCGTAGGAAGCAACATCTTCAGCGAATTTTCCTGGACCAAATCCAGCATCATAACCCAATTCTTTCGCTAACTCATGTGTAATTCTAGCACCACCAGCAATTAAGATGACTTTATCACGCATTCCTTCTGCTTCAAGAAGTTCAACAAGTTCAATCATGTTTTTTAAATGAACCTCTTTTTGAGTGACAGTTTGGCTAACTAAGAGAACATCAGCTTTCACTTCTTTCGCTTTTTTGATAAAAGCTTCATTTTGAACCTGACTTCCCATATTATAAGCATCAATGTGTTTATATCGTTCTAAACCGTAATGGCCAGCATAACCTTTCATATTCATGATGGCGTCAATCCCGACTGTGTGAGCATCTGTTCCTGTAGAAGCTCCTACGAAAACGATATTTCTTTTTAGTTTTTCTTCAATCATTGATTCTATTTCTTCTTTTGAATAAGTCGGAGTTTCGATGGTTTTCACCTTAATATCAGCGGTTTCAATTGAAAAAGGGACAGATCCATATACCACGAAGAATGTGAATCCATTACCAATAGACTCCGCATGAACAACACTTGGGTCAATCATTCCAAGTTTTTTACCATAGATTTTAGCGGCTTCAATCGCAACGGCAGAATACTCGATGGGTAAAGTAAAGCTTAACTCAACTTTGCCATCATTTAATGTATCTCCATAAGCTTTAATCAACATGTTCATCTTCCTCCAATCTTGAAAGTACTGGATTATAGTAGGTATTTTGTCTAGTGATAACACCATCTAGTCCTTTACCACCCAATCTTGGGCGTTTTATATCAGCAAAAACACCTGTTTCTAATGCTGAAAACAGCGATTGTTCTTTAATTG
>CAYIYY010000241.1:0-1845 GCA_964367605.1 uncultured Candidatus Izemoplasmatales bacterium
GATTTAGCATTATAACGTAAATAATTTACTCAAGTTTAATCTTGAATTGAATTGCTGGAACGCCGTAACTATTTGATAAATTAGCTTGATCATTCCTGGTCATATAGCCATAAGCAAAATACGCAATTTGAGTCGTATCAACGCCCGTAATTTGAATATGATTGTCATCAATGATTTGACAGCTAACGCTTTGTCTTATTCCGTTATTCAAATAGATAGAGACGGTTGTTACACCACTTTCATCATTTTTATAGAGTTTAAGTCCTCTGGCGACATGAGAAAAAGCAATGGTGATTGAAGTGGCGTCATAAGTGTAACTCTCGATGATAGGGGCAGAATAATCAACGACCCCATAATAAAATTGTGAATATGCTATTTTTGCACAACGTTCCCCAACCGGAAATTTCGTTGTCGGATGAATCGGATCTGCATAAGCAAACTGACTTAAAGGTACATCCCACATTAAACTCACGTCATAGATTGGAACAAGGACTGTAGAGGCTTTATATTGATCCATTTTTACAACATCGAGTTGCGCCAACCGGTGTGCTGCATACGCAACATAGTCAGGATTCGGCGTATTCGTTATCGGATTTTGACCATCATAAGGGGCTAACTGAATGAGAACGAAGGGTAATATCTCATCATTTTGGTTAAACCCTGCACTCCAAGTGTCAATAAGCAAGGGAATAACGTCAATGGTAGGATTATAAAAACCATCACTTTCCCCTTGGTACCAAACAACACCCTTGATTTGATAGTTAAAGAGAGGAGCAATCTTTTGACTATATAACGCTTGAGGTTGATTATAGTTATCCCATCCATAACTATTATAGGCAGAAGTTGAAAATGTTAAACCTTTATTTAAAACATAATTTTTAATGGAATCTGTTTCAAGCATGGCTTGTCTTGGAAGCCAGGAATGCATATTGGAACCTCCTTTCGCAGAATTGATGACTGCGACAGGAACATTGAGATTTTCTTCAGAAAGCAATCGAAATAATTCAGTTGCATAAGAATAGGCAATCGCTGAGCAATGAGCGATATTATCTCCGTCATTCGCAACCTTCCAATGACCTTCTTTAACATCGTATGAAGGCGTAATGGGGTATATCCCATTGTGATCGCCGATGTGTTGATAAAATATGCGAATATAAGGGTTGTTGGCTAAAGACATGGTTGTTAGTCCGTCTTCAACTTCTCTGACTTCCATAGCCATATTCGATTGACCTGAAGTAAGCCATACTTCGCCGATTAATATATTATGAACTTTTAATTCATGGAGAGAATCCGATACGGTTAAAGTATAATCATTGAAGGATCCTATCAAAGCTGGTAGGGTAACCACAAATTGGCCATTGCTTTCAATGATACTGTAATTGAGATAAGAAATCGATTGATTATCATTCATCACCAATTTGACTAAAGCAATAGATCCCGGTGTCCCTTTTCCAAAAATACGAATGGGTTTGTTTTGCTGAAGAATAGCGTGATCAGAAATGATACTATGTAATGATAAAGCTGAAATAGGTGCCTTATAAGTCACACCGGACAAGTCAAAGTCTTGAATAATATCTTCTGTTTCATCTTCACGTAATGGTCTGGAGATAGTTGTAGAAACCGTTGATAATGAAGTCGCTGTTGTCGGCTGTGACGTTGTTGAAGTAGGATCGGTTGAGAGCGTTGATGTCATTGTCACTTCTTGACAACCTATAATTGTAAATACTGTTAGAATTAACATTAGTGCCATGATCATTTTTCTCATGTTATTACTCCTCGTAATGAAGTTTCTACTTTCAAAAAAGTCCAAAGAAAAAGGATTAATCTATAACGACCCAATAATCC
>CAYIYY010000242.1:0-1827 GCA_964367605.1 uncultured Candidatus Izemoplasmatales bacterium
TTTCATAAGATCACCATTTATAGTATATCATATCACAGGCGTGAAAAAAGAAAAATTAGATAAGCTTTGTCAACGTTTTATTTGAATTAAATGTATTTAAATAGAAGACATGCCAAAAAAACTGAATGGGTTCAGTTGATTTTAAAAGTATGATATAATGTAATTGGTTATTTGAATACAGTTCCTGTTTTACACATGCCATAAATTATTCTCAGTAATTTATTGGCGCATGCGATGGACGCAGCTTTGGCACACAGTGGTGGTGCCTGCTGCGTCTTTTTGTTATAAAATTCACGGATTGAATTCAGCTCATTTTTATGACGCAAATTACCTGCGACAGCTAGATATAATAGACATCGAAGGCGTTTGTTGCCCTTTTTTGATATTCTTAAGTGTAATCCATCAATTTGTCCTGACTGATAGATGATTGGATCGATTCCTGCATAAGCGATTAATTGTTTACTGCCTGAGAACCGATTGATATCACCGATTTCAGCGATGATTCTTGCACTTAAATTTTTGCCAATCCCGGGAATCGTCTGAATAACTTTATAATTGGGAATCGTTTCGGCGATTTGAATCATGTTTTCTAAAGTCTTCGCAGTTAGATATAAATAGTGCTCAACGTCTTCGAGTTTTTCAATCATAATTTGCACATTGATATCCGTTTCCTTGCATCCAGATGCACATCCTTTCGCATAATGAATGAGCTCTTCAGCTTTTGTCATACACCATGATTCAATATGCTCTCGAGTCTTTAAAAGTTGTTTGACAAGCGTTTCCGGATGTTTCCTTGCCAATTGATTTGGATGGGGATATTTTTTTAAGATGGCCATCGATGATGTTGTATAGATGTTTTCGAACACGTCATTATATTTTGGATAAACAATATCCAACGTCTCGTTGAAACTCACCTTCGTTTTGCGAAGATGGCCTAGTAAATCTTCATAATGTCGACTCATTTGCCGTATCGTATAGTATTTTTCGTCTTCTAAGGTTGTTTCTCTTAACTCCATTGTGTAATACATCTTGGCCAGATTCTTGCAGTCCCGAATATCTGTTTTCTTTGTTCTTAGATCTTGTTTCCGACATTTCGCTGACTGAAGTGGATTGACTATATAGTATCGTATGTGATTCTGTTCAAGATAGTTTTGTAACCCTCGATGATAGATTCCGGTTGCTTCAAATATCACCTTTGCTTTTTCTTCCTCCTTTCTTCCAAATTGATCTTCCATTTCAAGTATTGTATCAAATCCTTTTTTGTCATGACTGATTTCTATCGCTTTTGAAATCGGTTCATCCCATGATTTGAATCCTTGAATATGACTCTTGTCTTTTGACACATCAATCGCAATACATTTTCCTTTCATCGTTCTCTTCCCTTCTTTTTCTTCCCTCTCGCTCTTTTCTTATTTTCGTCATTGATACTGGATCTTTGTCCTTATTAGATTTAAACAAGTTCTCAAGTTCGAGTGGAAGGTGAGCGTTTTTTCTTACGAGATTTTCTCTCAAAAAAGACCACGCCCTTATTTCCACCAGTTTTTCTTCCTCCCGTCGGATAAAGAAAAAACCAAGAGTTTGCGATTAGGCTCTTGGCTTCTGGTCATTGTATGGAAGGGATGTATCTCTTTATAAACACTCGAAGTGTATGAGATTTTGACGAGGTCGAGCCTCAAGGTTTGAACATCCCTTCGACCTCATTATATCGCTTCCGTTATTTTTGTAAAGTCCTTAGCCAAAAGTTATAATCTAACTCTTAGCTTTAGTATACGAAAAAGACCGACAAAAGTTGTCGGTCTGATGTAAATAAATGAATTTATCTTGGGT
>CAYIYY010000243.1:0-1826 GCA_964367605.1 uncultured Candidatus Izemoplasmatales bacterium
TTCATTGCGATTTTTTTATCGATCATTCCACGTTCTTCATTAAGCGCATCTGTTTCAACTTCGAGTTTTTCCAACTCGGCGATATCTTCTTCTTTTTCCGCTAAACTACGGATTGCCGCTAACCGTTCAGCGATTTCTTTTTTACGAACTTCTAAATTCATTTTGAATTTCCTCCTTATTCGTTTGTTTTTAATTTGAGTCGTTTGCGTATTACTGCTTTGGTTGCTTCTGCTTTTACATTTTCCAATGCCTTAATCTCCGCGTCCGCGAGTTCAAGAGAGCGAGCAACCGCATCAATAGATGTGCCTTCGTAGGCAGGTAGGTCCACAACTGAAACATCATACAAGCGATCAATTTGTGTGATGATTCGTTTTGGAATGTCTCCTGTTCTATCCCAGCTTTGTTCTTTTACAGAAAAAGCAAACGACATCTTGTCTAATAACCCAGCTTCAATCGATTTATAAACATCTCGATTTGACTGTGTATCAATAAGTTCTGCTCTAATCTTTAAGCCGAAGTCATCAACTTCCAGAATTAGAGAACCGTTCCTAGTCCGCGCTAAAATCAGTCGGTTGTCGGTGTGGTTGTATTTGAGTGGCACGTCTTTTAAATTAGCACCATCAAGCGCATGTGCATCGATGGTTTCAATAAATCCATATTCAGTATCGCCAATCAAAGTTTGCTGATTAAAGATAACTGCGTAACCTTCAATAATCATCTTTTCGGGTTCTGCTTCATTGATGTGATCAAGAGCAGAGAATCGGATTTCTTTATTTAGTTTCATCTTCCTTTTCCTCCAGTGGCTTTTCGCCAACTTGATATTTATTTGCGTTGTTAGCATCTACGTAGTTGAGCGATTGTAATCTCTTATCGCCACCTTCAATTGGCTCAAGCCCTAAAAGGCTACGTGATTCATTAAGCGAAAGAATGCCAAGACCCATTAACTTCTCAATGGCGGATACTTTCGTATTCCAAGAAGCGTATTGAAGCCGCTCGGAATAAAAGGTAATCTGCTCACCACGTTCTAGGGCATTTCTTGTTAAAAGCGCTCTTGAAAATGTTTCCGACATCGCGATAGCAATTCCCTCAATGGTTCCTTCGTAAAACGCGTTATATTCATCCTCGGAGTAATCGTTTTTATAAATCGGTTCACTAACTCCAAAGTAATTAATAATTTTCTGATGGAGGAATGACAATGTTTCGCTATCAACAAGTTTTGGATCAACGCTAAGTGGAACATAGTCGCTTTTTAAATCGACGGGAACAATTGAAGAATTGCCACTCTGCGTCGATTCCTTCAGAGCTTTATCAAATTCATCTTTTTGCGCTTTCTTATCTTTATCGGAAAGTAGACCGTTGATTTTTAATAATCCTTTTATTTGAAAGCTGCTGCGGATTGCATTATCGATGCCCTGAAGGACCGATTCATTGATTTTGATGGTTTTGAGGATTGCGGCATGATCAGAGACCGCACCGCTTCCACCAAAAATATCATTAACACCATAAAACCTACGCATGTGAATAATCGATTCATAAGGGAGTGTGTACTCTTTCCCGTCAGTAAAAGAAAAGCGAAGGTATATTCCTCCGCCTGCATCTTTCACCGCCTCCACCGCATTTGGTTTGAGTGGCCATAATTCAATTAGCTCATTAGTGGACCTATCATAAACCGGATAAATGAATGCGTTGTTGTTTAGATAAAGTAATGTAACTACTCGATATATGAAATCATACGGAGTCATTAAGGGATTAGGTTGGAACTTGAGTAAATACGCAAGTGTTCCCTTTTTCTCAACAACAGATGAGTTATCAAGATTTTTTACATA
>CAYIYY010000244.1:0-1826 GCA_964367605.1 uncultured Candidatus Izemoplasmatales bacterium
TCCAGGTCTTCTATCGCCCATCACTAATGGTATAGGATGTTTTGTAATTTCTCTCGCAGTTTGAATAACTTCAAGATTAGAGTAACCAGAATTACTACCTAAATTGAAAATATCGGATGGTTTTCCTTCAGAAAGATATTTTAACGCTAAAAGATGCGCTTGAATCAAATCGTACATATGAATGTAATCGCGAATACAAGTTCCATCTGTTGTATTGTAATCGGAGCCAAAAACAGTAATTGATTCAGATTTGCCAAGCGGTACTCTTAAGACTAAAGGAATGAGATGCGTTTCAGGAATATGGACCTCGCCAATTGAATGATCATCACTCGCTCCAGCCACATTGAAATAACGTAAACTGACAAACTTTATACCATAGGCCATATCGGACCATTTCATGATTTTTTCCATCATTAATTTTGATTCGCCGTAAGGATTTGAAGGAATTGTTGCAAATTCTTCGGTAATAGGCATCTCTTTATGAGAACCATAAACAGCCGCCGTGGATGAAAAAACAATATATTTAACTTGATGACGATTCATTGCTTTTAAGAGTTCAATCGTTCCATAGACATTATTATCAAAATACTGAAGGGGTTCTTTCATAGAAACACCCACGAGTGAATTCGCCGCAAAATGAACACAAGCATCAATCTTTTCTGAGGTAAAAACATAGTCTAGAAAAGCTGAATCTCTTATGTCACCCTTGTAAAAAACCGCATTCTTATCGACTGATTTCAAATGACCCGTTTGGAGATTATCAACGACAATCGCATGATGACCTTCTTTTATCGATTGTTTAACAAAATGACTACCGATATAACCTGCTCCACCTAATACTAAGATATTCATTGTGCAAGTCCTCCTAATTGAAAGTAGATTTCTTGATGAAATGGTTGTTTTGGGGATACAAGACCAACATCAAAACGTTTATCATTGATTGCATTCGATTGAAATTGTGCTTCTAAACAAATAGCGGAATGATCAGTGAGTGCGTAACCTTGTCTAAGCATCTTATTTTCTGGATAATTCGTTGTATAGATAGTGATTCCAGGATAGGTTGTAAATACTTTGAGCTCAAGATTGGAAGTTTTAGATTTTAAGGTAACTTGTGCATCACTCGACACTTTCTCAAACATAAAGTAATGATCTAATCCACGCGCTTTTTCTTTACGATTTTTGATTATATTAATCGTTGGCATGATGGGTTTTAAAGTCCTGAAATCAAATTCGGTATTTGTCACATCGATCATATCTTTGCCGATAATGTCTTGATTGACTAGTACAACACGATTAGCTTTAATATATAATTCGTGATTTGATAAGTCGTGGAAAAAATCACCGTCTAAATTGAAGTAAGAGTGATTAGTCAAATTACATAGTGTTTTGTCTGTTGAAGAAACATCATAGACAATCTTGATAGAACCTTCAATAATGTAGTAACGAATCTCCACTCTCTGGTCACTATGATTATACTCACTATGATAATCGTGGGAAAAAAGGATAATTGCTTGATTTGTTGAAACTTTTTCGATTGATATATCAAATAATCTGAATGCCAATGAATCATCGCCACCATGAAGAAAATGGGGGTGACTTGATTTTACATGGTATTTTTGTTGATCGATTTCAAATGTTGAATTTTCAATCCTACCAGCATTCAAGCCTACGTTAGTTCCTAAATACATGCCAGGTTTTAAATAATCATGGTAATCCGCATAACCAGCAACGATATTTGCACCAGTTGTAGTAACCCACTCAGTCAAAGAAGCACCAATATTAATAAGACTGACTTTTTGTCCTTTTTCAGTTGTAATAATCAATTC
>CAYIYY010000245.1:0-1794 GCA_964367605.1 uncultured Candidatus Izemoplasmatales bacterium
ATTATATTATCTTTAATACTGTTTTGTGTTAGCTGGCTATCTGGAATAACTTCACTAATTAATTCTCTTAGATAATTAGTATCAATTCTATTAAAATCACAATCATTAATGCTTATTGAACCATACTGCGGTTTTTCGAGTTTAGTTATTAAATTTGTTAATACTTCACTAATACAATTTGGGCCAACATAAATTGCTATTTTCTGGTTCTTCTTAACTTCAAAAGTAATATTAGAAAAACTTGCTTTATCAGAAGAATATGAAACATTCTCGAAAGACAAGATCCTAACATCATCAAAATGATCAACTTGTCCTTCTTTAAGTTCACTTCTCATTAATAAAAAGTTATCCATTTCTTCTAATTCAGTATTTATTTGAAATGGAGATAAATGACAGCTTGTTATTTTATTAAAAGAAGCGTATGCAGTTGGTGTAAGTAACACAAATAATAAAATATCTCTTACTTCTGTATCCCTAATGCTTAGTGACCAGTTTTGTTGATGTTTCATAAGAATAATTCCAAGTGAAATAAAAATAACCATTAATACCGCACTCAAAAATGTTCTAGTACTTTTATTACTCATAAAGTTTAGTATCTCATTTTTAATATGACTTTTTGAATATTTTTTTAAATCATCCCTGAAAATATCTTCTTCTTTTTGAATTCCGTTTCTTATTTTTATATTTTTAATATTCTTAATTTTATTTGATATTTCATTAATTCTTTCTTTTTCTGTTTGCATTTTCCTATCATAAAACTTATCTGAAAATTTTACAAATGCTTTTAAAATAATATAAATTATTGGTAGTGATGCTAATAATATTCCTGCAAAAATCGGATGCACACTAAATGCTGCAATGAAAATAGCTATAGTAACTAATATCTCATTTATGAAAACTAAAACGTTGTTCTCCATATAACTTAAAGTAATCTTTTTAGTATTAATAATGATATTTTTTGTTAAATAAGCATCATCTAACTTTTCTAACTCTCGATAATCTCCATTTAAAGCAGTTTTATAAAGTACATTCTGTAACTGACTATTGACTTTATTACACAGTTTAACACTAATTTTTACCCTTAAATTATCAAACACAAAGAATAAAAAAGCCGATAAAGCAAATAAAAGTATCCAAATACTACTTGCTTGTAAAGTATCGGTGTTCTCAAGTAATTTCCACCCTAATAAAGGAAAACCAATTAAAAATAATGTTGATAACATCATATAAACGCTAAGACTAATAATTAAACCTTTGCTATTTTTTAATGTATTAAAAATAATGTCTTTTGTTCTCATTTTCCCACCTATATTATTCTTATATTACACTATCAATCTTAAAATGTCAAAAGAATAACAATTATAAAAACCTTACAAATACATTTTTACTCGTATTTCTTGCTAAAATCATTGTTTTATAATATAATTTATTATAGAGGTAAATAATAATGAAAAAATGTGTGTATCCAGGATCTTTTGATCCGGTGTCAAATGGACACTTAAATATAATTGAAAGAATAGCGAAAGTATTTGATGAAGTCTATGTTTTAATTTCTTTAAATCCAAATAAAGAATACACTTTTACAGACGAAGAAAGACTTTGTATGATGAAGAAGGTCACTTCTCATCTTAAAAATGTTCATTGTGAATTAAGTGAACAGTTAATGATAAATTATGCAAGGGAAAAAGGCGCAAAAATTATTATTAGAGGACTAAGAAATATTGCTGATTATGATTATGAAATGACAAGATTTCAATTTAACAGATCAATTGATAGTGATATTGATACATTTAC
>CAYIYY010000246.1:0-1790 GCA_964367605.1 uncultured Candidatus Izemoplasmatales bacterium
CTAGAAAACGATTTGGTGAAATAGTATCTAAGACTTGCGTTGTCGAAAAAATAAACTAGGTAAACAGAAAGTAAATTGGACATCTACTGTTGGATAAAATTAATATTCATCTTTTTATTAATGTTATTGGAGTAACTATCTTTTTTAATTTCAAAATATTCGACAAAATGAAATTAGAATGTTATAATCGACTTATAATTTCATTTTGGAGGTGTTATTTATGAAACGATCTGGTAATTTCATTAGTAATCTTAGTGGTTCTTTGAAATACATGTCCTTTCGTCCAGCTAAATTACCGCCAGATCCTTCTATTAGTATCGATGATGAAATGCTATCTTTACTGACGAATGCTTATCATGTCTTAGGGGAATTAAACGGCATTTCAAAACAGCTACTAAACATTGATTTATTCATATCCATGTATGATCGAAAAGAAGCTTTATTAACGAGTCAAATAGAAGGCACTCAAGCAACAATAGATGATATATTTGACCCCTATATCGATGTTAATAACAATATAAACGTTGCTGAAGTTGTCAATTATATAAAAGCGTTAAATTATGCAAATAACTTAAGATTAAAATTACCACTCTCGGTTCGTTTTTTTAAAGAAATTCATCAATTGTTATTAAACAGATTAAGAGGAGAGGATAAAAATCCCGGAGAAATAAGAATTTCGCAAAATTGGATTGGGCCTGCTGGTAGTACTTTGAAAAATGCACGTTTCATTCCACCAAATATTGAGGATATGAATCAAGCATTATATGATTTAGAAAAGTATCTTCATGATGATTTCCAAACCGATCGTTTAACAAGAATTGCCTTGATTCATTATCAATTCGAAACCATTCATCCGTTTTTAGATGGCAACGGGAGAATTGGCAGACTACTAATTATGTTACTCCTAAAGGAATATCAACTGCTTGAGTATGATACACTTTATATATCATACTACTTTAAAATGAATAGAACCGAATATTATGATAGACTTATGGATGTTCGGTTAAAAGATGATTATGAATCCTGGATTAAATTTTTTTTAAGAGGGATTATCATTGCTTCAACGGATTCAATTAACATGATTAATAAGATTATCAATCTACATAATATCAATATTGACAAAATTGATAAGCTTATATACAAATCAAAAAGTGCTATATATCTATTATTTGATTATATTGAGTCACATCCTATTATCGATATTAAACAAGCAAGTCTTTCCATTCATAAATCATTTAATACAACCTCTAAAGCGATTAAAATACTTGTTGATCTCGGGGTCATAAAACAAGTTGAAGGAGATATTCGCTACCGAGTATTTGCTTATGAGGATTTATTAGCAATTTTAAGAGAAGGAACAGAATAATTAAGAATGAGCTTCATGATACATTTAAAGTATTATCAAGCTCTTTTCTTTATTGATTTAATCATATTGATATTGTAAGCATTTTCATTGATTTTGATTGAAAAAAGATTATTTATCATCTTGCTTATATTAAATCTTTTGATATAATTGTCTGTAATATTATAAAGACAGTGAAGAGAAGCGCTGTAGTGAAACGCATTTATTAGAGAACCCGGATTAGGTGAAAGCGGGTAATGCAAGTATCTATAGAGATGATCTTGGAGTCGCGTACCGAGTCAGCGATGATTAGGCTACGACGTGATTGCCCGTTAAAGCAATAGAGTATAACCAGTCTGTTTTATGGCGTACTTGAACCATCGTCTTTTTTTTGCTTTTTTTTAGGCAATTGATGATTTTTTAAGATAACTATAATAATTATTTGGAA
>CAYIYY010000247.1:0-1765 GCA_964367605.1 uncultured Candidatus Izemoplasmatales bacterium
GTATGATGTTAACTATACATCCTGTAAAAAATGATTAATTTTTTATTGACGAGGGTAATCATGGATAAATTTTTATCGAATGCAACCGAGAAGTCATTTCTTTACCACATCAATGACAGTCTATCAAAATGTAATTCATTTTGTTTTTCAGTCAGCTTCATAAAAAAAGCTGGTCTTGTTTTAATGTTAGATAGTATTGAACAAGCACTCTCTAGAGGTGTTGAAGGAAGAATTATAACTTCAACTTATCAAAACTTCACTGATATCGCTTCGCTTGAGATATTTTACAGACTATCAGATAAATTTGCTAAATTCAAGTGTCATGTTGATATGAATAGTTTTGGTGACAGAGGTTTTCATTCAAAAGGGTACTTATTTGAATATAAGGATTCTTATGATTTTGTTGTAGGTTCATCTAATATTACAAGATATGCACTAAAAAATAATATTGAATGGAACGTCTCGATAATATCTAAAGAGATGAGCAATTCATATTCCGATGCAATTAAGGAGTTTGAGACTTTATGGGAATCAACTTACGATTTGAATCCCGAGCTAATCAAAAGCTATGAGAAACATTTGGATTATGCTATTGAAAAATGGGATATGGATTACTTTGAAGATGAATTACATGTGACACCTAATTACATGCAACGCAAGGCATTAAAGGAATTAAGACGATATAGAGACATGGGAGTTACTAAGGCTTTGGTTGTTTCTGCAACCGGTTCAGGTAAAACATATCTGGCGGCTTTTGATGTGAGGAATTTTGCCGCAAAAAAAATACTTTTTGTCGTTCATAAAGATATTATTCTTCACGAAGCATTATTAACATTTAAAAAAGTGTTTGGTAACTCAGTTACATACGGAATGTATACTGGAAATACAAAGGAAACTAATGCTGATTTCATATTTTCAACTAATATAATGATTTCAAAGCATAAGGAGTTTTATAATTCAGATCATTTTGATTATATAATCCTTGACGAATGTCACCATTCAACTGCAAAATCCTATAAAGATATTATTTCTTATTTTGAACCAGAGTTTTTACTTGGTTTGACTGCTACTCCTGAAAGAATGGACAATCAAGATGTTTTTGAACTGTTCGATAAAAATGTTCCATATGAACTTAGATTACGAGATGCCTTATTAAACGATTTAATTGTTCCTTTTAAGTATTATGGAATTAGGGACATACACGTTGATTATGATACAGATGATGACTACAAACTAATTCGACAGTTATCTACAGAGAAGCATTGTAATTTTATATCTGAAAAAATCAATCTATATAAACCAAACGGAAAGATAAAAGCCTTGGCGTTTTGCAAATCTATAGAGCATGCTCGTATTATGTCTGAAAATATGTCCATATTAGGTTATAAAACAACCTATTTAACTGGTTCTAATAACTTGGGTGAAAGAATAAAAGCTTTTAATGATTTACAAAACGACGCTCATCCACTTGAGTTCATATTTGCCGTTGATATATTAAATGAAGGTGTCGATATTCCATCTGTAAATCTTGTGTTATTTTTGCGGCCAACCGACTCATCGACTGTATTTATTCAGCAACTAGGAAGAGGGTTAAGAAAATATGCGGGAAAGGATTATTTGACAGTAATTGATTTTATTGGTAATAGTTATAAACGAAGTGTTCAAATAATAATGGCTCTAGGAACATTATCAAAAAATAGTATTATGGAAAAACCATTGCTTATTAATATGTTAAATAATGATTTTGTTGACCTTGACCTAAATG
>CAYIYY010000248.1:0-1764 GCA_964367605.1 uncultured Candidatus Izemoplasmatales bacterium
TAAAAAAACAAAAGCAGTTCAAATGAACTGCCATAAGTTTATTTAATTACTCTTCGTCTTCGATTAAATTGCCAACGTTATGGAAAATGTCTTGAACGTCTTCAAGTTCATTGGTAATGTTGATGAAACGGTTGAGTTTTCTTTGATCATCTTCGCTGATTTCAATCCATTCACTGGGAAGATAAGTGACCTTTTCTTCTAAGAATGAAATTTCAGGTTTTGCGGCGACCAAAGCTTCTTTAATTTTATCTAAATCACTGGCTGCACCTTGAATGGTGATAACACCATCTTCATCCGTTTCAATTTCTGTGATGTCGACTTCAGCCATGATTAAGGCTTCTAACGCTTCGTCTTCAGTCATACCTTCGAATACAAAATAAGAAATATAAGAATAGTTATGAACAACACTGCCTGTAACGCCTAATTTTCCGCCTGTTTTTGTGAAACAAGCACGAACTTCACCGAAAGTACGGTTAACGTTATCGGTCATGCATTCGACGATAATCGTACATCCACCAGGTCCAAAGCCTTCATAACGTACTGGCGAGTAATCTTCACCGGCGCCACCTTTTGCTTTTTCGATATTACGTTTAATGACATCGGCTGGAACTTGCGATGATTTTGCTTTTTCAATGATTTTTTTCAAGGTTAAGTTACTGTTTGGATCCGTTGAACCGCTTTTAGCGGCCATATAAATCTCTTTACCAAATTTTGAATATAATTTACTTTTCATCATCGCGGTTTTTGCCATCGATGCTGCTCTTACTTCATGTGCTCTTCCCATTGGAATAGACCTCTCTTTATTTTAGTTTTTTTGAATCATGACGGTTCGGTCGTTTTTAAGTTCGACGGTTCCGTTTTTGTAAAGCGTTCCGAGGGCGCGCTTAAAAGCACTTTTGCTCATATGAAACGCTGCCTGAATTTCTTCAGGACTGGATTGATCGGTGAAACGCATTTGATGACTATGTTTTTCCATGTAATCAACAAGGGTTTTTGCATCCGCATCAAGCATGAGTTCTTTTTGTTGAATTAAAGTACCGACGTACTCGTCGTTTTCGTTGAGTTTGAGAATCCGAACACTGACCGGTTCTCCTAAACGATATTTGGTTCTTGTATTGTTATAATGGACAAAGATTTCATGTCCGGCTTTGGTAAAGCAAACCAACCCTTCCACCAACAAAAATAAGACGATGGCTTCATAATTATTGCCAACCTCGAGGATTTCTGTCGGTCTTAATTCTGGAGTGATGAGTTTACGACTAACAATTTTTGCATATAACTGATCTTTTTTGACTTTCATCGTGACATAGAGTTCATCACCGATGATAGGCCATGATTGTATCGATAAAGGCAAATCATCTTTTGAAAGCAATAAATCTTTTACCAGACCATTATTCAAGAAAATACCATATTCATAGTTGATCGATACAACTTCTAAAAACGCTGCTGAATCAATGGTAATTAAAGGTTGTTTTGTTGAAGCCGTCGGTCTACCGACGTTATCAACATAGATAAAAACATTGATTTTGTCGCCTGCGACATAATCTCTTAAAGCTTCCTTTTTATGTAAAAAGATTTCATTTTCACCGTCAGATAAGATATATGCGATATCTGATATTCTAACGACTTCTAGCATATTATATGTTCCTAAATTCATAGTTGCCTCCTATTTCTTTCTGATGGACAGTAATTTTCTTGAGAGTAATAAACCTAAAGTAATCATTAAACTTCCAACAACCAAATCAAAGATAAAAGGAATCAAAT
>CAYIYY010000249.1:0-1761 GCA_964367605.1 uncultured Candidatus Izemoplasmatales bacterium
CCATGATAATGATAGCTTTATAATCAAAACCAGTGAAATTAAATGTGAAGTTCTTGAGATTAATTGCAGGAAAGACTTGTTTGAAGATTAACATGACTGCCACCGAGAAGACTAAGCCGATGACAACTGGCTTGAGTCCTAAGAAAGCTTGCTTTACGGGACGTGAATCTAAGAACTTAGCCCCAAATTTGGCGATGATTAAAATGATAATGAATGAAGGTAAAACCACACCTAACGTCGCTGCGAAAGCGCCAAGTAGTCCAGCATTTTCCATGCCGATGAAGGTCGCCATATTGACCGCAAACGGTCCGGGAGTTGATTCAGAAATACCAATGAAGTCGAGTAATAAGGCTTCTGATAGATATCCGCCCCCTACTAATTCTTGACGGAAGAGAGGAATCATGGCGTATCCACCACCAAAGGTGAAAAGTCCGATTTTGAAGAAGGTAAAGAAAAGTTTCAATAAGAGACTAAACATTGGACTTATCCCCCATCTTCTTGATATTGATATAACCGTATATAATGCCTAAAATTGCGCCAAACAACAATAATAATATCACGGAAAATTCTGTGAATAATGCAATAGCGAAAGCTAAAGTGAAAATGACATATGAGAAAGGTGTTTTCTTAACTTTTTTAGATAATTTAAATACCGCATTTAAAATGAGCATCGCAACCCCGGCGCGAATACCCATAAATGCATAACCCACCCATTCTAACTCTTTGAATTGAATGATAAATAATGAAACAATGGATATCACGATAAATGAAGGTAGTACGACACCTAATGTAGCGAGTAATGCTCCCCAAAAGCCCGCAATTTTATAGCCAATAAAGGTCGCAGAATTGACTGCTAATACGCCCGGCGTTGATTCTGAAATGACTAATAGTTTTAAAATATCGTCATCGGTCGCCCATTGTTTTTTCTCAACAACTTCTTTATGCATGATTGGCATCATCGCATAGCCACCACCAAAGGTGAAAGCGCCAATTTTTAAGAAGCTTAAAAAGAGCTCCCATAATCTTTTATTTGTATGCATGTTATCCCTCATTTGACTTGAATTCTTTCAATATTATAACATATTATAAAAAATATTGGCACTCAAATTGTCTGGTTACGATTTTCGATAATATTTTTAGGTGTAAATCACCTATTTTTATTCAATATCTAGTATAATAATGAATTAAATAAGGGTTTAAAGGAGTAAAGTATGCCAAATAGCCAAGCGACAATTTTAAAAAAGCCTCAAATGATTAAAAAGGATGTTTATATCTTTCATGGAATGAATGTATCGTTCGAAGGTTTTTCATTGCCTACTCTTTTGATCGATCATGACGATTTAATTTTATTAGGCATTCCTCTTACACAGGACTTCTTTAAAATCATCACGGCGATATCTTCCATCGCACCGATTGAAAAGTTGAAGTATGTCGTTGCTTTTGATACGAGTCCACAGTTTTTATCGGTCATGAATTTATTCGCTAACGCTTCTTTAATGCCAACAATCGTAACATCGAAAGCAAATACCTTATTTCAAGAGACGTCATTGGTGAAACAACCTTTATACTTTATCGAGGAACATCAATATCAATTAGTGCTATCGACGGGTAAGTTAGTTCAATTTATTGAAACACCTTTTATGCCTAAACCGGGTTCTTTTATTGCCTTTGATCAATTTACAAAGACCTTATTTTCAAATTATTTATTTGAAACAAAAGAACGTTATACAGAGTCTTCAAATAATCCAAAATGGATTGAAG
>CAYIYY010000250.1:0-1726 GCA_964367605.1 uncultured Candidatus Izemoplasmatales bacterium
CAAGTGGCGTCTATACGAAAGACGTTAGTGATTATATCATTAGTTGGGTATTAGGCATTGAATGGGACCCGGAATTTGTTATGACTACCAATGCATTAAACAATGAGGATACGGTTTATGATGGCAATTACTTATATACACAAAATGCATCACCATTCGAAGTCTTTTTAGCAAAAGTTGGGGATGCAGTGCTGTCGTATGAAGCTTTAACTTACAAAGAAACAAGACCCTTATCTTACACGAATTGGCTTACAACAGATCCTTTGACTCATATCAATGAACCAGATCCCAAAGAAGATATGGTAAGCGTGAATGTTGAGCATATCCGTTTGAAAGATAAAGCATTTGCTGGACAGTTTGCCTCTTATCATGTCTATCCTTACTACCCAGAATTCATGAACCATTCAGAATCGTTAAAAGACGAATATGACCCGATTAATACTTATAAGGCGTATTTGAAAAAGTTAAATAAATTCCATAAAATGCCCGTATTGGTTGCTGAATTTGGTGTGCCTGCCTCTAGGGGAAAAGCTCATGATGCGAAGTATTCTGGGTTTAATCAAGGTGGACATACCGAGAAAGCTCAAGGTGAGATACTGGCTTCAATGCTTAAAGATATCAAAGAGACAAATAGCATGGGTGCACTTATATTTGCCTGGCAAGATGAATGGTTCAAACGCACTTGGAATACGATGGATTTTGATTTGTCTTGGCAAAGACCATTTTGGAGTAATGTTGAAACAAATGAACAAATGTTCGGACTGTTGAGTTTTGAACCAGGAGATCAATTGAAGGTTTTACTAGATGGAAATACAAGCGAATGGAAAGATATTGCCTATATTGGAAATAACCTTAAAGTGACTCAAGATGAGCGTTATCTTTACTTATTAATTGAAAAAGAAGAGGCGAATGAACCCCTTTATATCGGGATTGACACAATCCCAAATCAAGGGAACTTAAGTGTAGTAGATCCAAACATTCAGTTTAGTCGAGGTGCTGATTTCTTAGTATCGTTTAATGAACAGCCTCGCATTCAAGTAGATCCTTATTACGACCCATTTAGTCATTTGTACGCAGAAGTATTAGACATGATTGAAAAGCCTTTAGGCATCGATACAATTAATGGTGGCAATTTTATTAATCGATACCACGCGTTATCAAATGCTCTAAGCATTCCTAATACATTTGAACATATTCCATTTTCTAAGTATGAAGCAGGGCTACTTACTGAAGGTATTTCAGACCCCAATGACCCGTCATATAATTCTTTGGCAGATTACTATGAAACCGATCAGGTGATTGAACTTAGAATTCCTTATTTACTGCTTAATATTATGGACCCTTCAACCAAAGTAAGAATGGCTAATTTTAAAGGAAAATTCGTGTTCGAAGGTGAAAAATTTGAGGAAATCTACATTGGTGTTGGAAGTGAGTCAAGGACGGTTTTATTGAGTCCATATACATGGAACAACTGGCACATGCCAACGTATCATGAAAGACTTAAACAGTCCTATTACATCGTTAAAGAGGTTTTTAAAGCATATCAATAATAAATCAAAGATTTAGTTGAGATGGTTTAATACTATGGTAAACATGAAGCAAGAAAATGCTTCATGTTTTTTGATTTCTATGGTTTAGTGCTTTTGGTTTACTATATTAATCATATAATCAGTAAACGTCAATTATTAACACCCCAACAGAGAATAAGCCTCCAACAATTGAATGT
>CAYIYY010000251.1:0-1722 GCA_964367605.1 uncultured Candidatus Izemoplasmatales bacterium
GTTCCGCCTAACCAACGTTTGTCAACGTAGTATTGACCACTTCTGATGGCTTCTTCTTTAACTGGTTCTTGTGATTGTTTCTTGGTACCAACGAATAAAACTTTACCGTCAGCGGCTGCGATATCAAACATTGCCTTGTAAGCTGTGTCGATTAAATCGCTTGTTTTTTGTAAATCGATGATGTGAATCCCGTTTCTGGAAGTATAGATATACTTAGCCATTTTTGGATTCCATCTGCGGGTTTGATGCCCGAAGTGTACGCCTGCTTCAAGCAGACCTTTCATTGAGATAACTCCCATTTTTTTGAATCCTCCTATTTTGATTTTGCCTCCACTCGACTCAACGCTTTAGCCACCCATTTGGGCTCATGACTATTTGCTCCTCGGTGTGTGTATTTTTTACGGCGTCAATATTTTAACAAAAAAATAGCTATAAAGCAAGTGATATTTACTCGAATCAAGACACTTTCTAAAAGAAAAACCACCAAAACGGTGGTTATTGTCCTGTACTACCAAATCCACCCATGCGTTTGGTGGATGTGAATCCATCCTGAGATGAAAGTAAGTATTTGGCAAAGACGCCTTGAGCGATTCTTTCACCTTTTTGAATGGTGACGGTTTGATCACTTAAATTGTATAACGAAATGAGAATATGACCCTCATTGGTGGGATTATCAAAGTAATCTGAGTCGATAACGCCAACCCCATTGGTAAGTATCAACCCTTTGTTTTGGAATAAAGAACTTCTTGCATAAATATGCAGTACTTCATCATTCCCCATGAAAGCTTTTAATCCTGTTGGGATAAACGCTAATGATTTAGGCTCGATTGTCATATTGGACGCAGCTTCAAAATCATAACCAGCACTTTTTGCCGTTTTTCGTTTTGGAAGATTGATTGATTGATTTAGATAGGCACCTACGACTGAAAAACCTCTTTGTGACATACTCAACACTTCCTTTGACTAAATATTGCCTGCACCAGTTTGTTTAATTTGTTTTTTTAATTCATTTTCTGCCATTGCTAATTCAACATTACGTTGACGATTCGAATCGATTCTTGCTTTGCGAATTTGATTTAAATTCTCAAACGCCGATTCTTTCGATTCACCAATATAAGCATCTTGAGCAATGACGGTAATGACATCATGGACTTGTTGAACAAGACCATTGACTACGACAACGTAGTAGGTTAACTGATTGAAAGTCATCTTCACATACCCCGTATCAATCGTTGAGATGATGGGAAGGTGACCCGATAACATACCATACTCGCCGTTATTTGCACTTGAAACAACGACAGATGTTACTTCTTCATTATAAAGTTCGCCCTCTGGGGTGACAATGATGATTTTCATACGTTGACCTCCTTACTTTGATTGTAATTTTTTTGCTTTTTGAATAACGTCGTCGATAGAACCAACAAGCCTAAAGGCATCTTCAGGGTAATCGTCAAATTTGCCTTCTAAAATTTCTTTGAAACCTCTCACCGTTTCTTGGACGGGAACGAAACTACCTGGTTGTCCTGTAAATTGTTCCGCAACATGAAAGTTTTGCGATAAGAACAAACGAATTCTTCTAGCGCGGTGGACTAAGAGTTTGTCATCATCGTTTAATTCGTCCATTCCAAGAATGGCGATAATATCTAGTAAATCGTTGTATCTTTGTAAAGTTCTTTGAACTTCACGAGCAACTTTATAATGTTCTTCACCAACAATTTCAGG
>CAYIYY010000252.1:0-1716 GCA_964367605.1 uncultured Candidatus Izemoplasmatales bacterium
TCCTGCTTGATAATGCTCTAAAAGAGGTAGAAGCCGTTCGGGTTCAAGAAATACCTTTTGGCTATGTGAAAAAATCCAAAGGCAATTTTAAGCTATAGAGGGAAAATTGATAATAAAGGTTTACAGAGGCACACATGAAATCGGCGGTTCATGCATAGGCATTCGAACAGCTCAAACTTCGCTCTTGCTTGATATCGGAAGCAGCTTGACCGGAGAAGGTTTTGAGTTGCCCAATGAACATTTTGATGCAATTCTCATTAGTCATGCACATCAGGACCATTACGGCGAAATCAGTTCTACCGAAAATGCGGATATTTACAGTGGAAAAGCTACAAAGGTATTGATTGATATCACTCGTGAATTCACGGGCAAACCAGTATTAACTAATCCTTGGCGAATGTTTGAGGATAAAACCCCTTTCATGGTGGGAGATATCAAAATTATGCCGTTTTTGATTGACCATAGCGCATACGATAGCTATATGTTGCTTCTTGAAGCAGAAAACAAGAAAATACTTTATACGGGAGATTTTCGTCTAAACGGACGCAAGGGTGATTTTTCCAAAATACAAATTGAAACGATGCCCGGAGATATTGATTTGTGTATCTGTGAAGGAACAACGCTAATGCGCGAAGATTCTCCCACCCCTGAAAAACAAATAGAAAAAGAACTAATTTCTGTTTTTAAAGAAAAATGTCCGATTTTGATTAACGCGAGCGCCCAAAATATTGACAGGATTGTAAGCATAACGCGTGCGTGCCTAATAGCGGGAAAGAAATTTGTTATCGATCCTTACGCTGCGTATGTGTTGGAAAAGCTAGATAATAAACATATACCCAATGCGAAATTTGACTGTGTAAATGTTTTTTATCCGATGGCATTGTCAAAAAGGATTGCGGAAAAAGATGTTTCAATTCTATATAGATATAAAAATAAGCGTGTTAGCACGCAAGAACTTAACGAACAATTAAACGATGTAGTTATGTTGGTGCGCCCAAGCATGTTGAATGATCTAAAAATAAGAATAAAGAACCTTCAAAATGCTATCTTTATTCATTCAATGTGGAAAGGATATTGGGATGACTCTAAACTAGATAATTTCAAAGCATTTATTTATGAACAGGGAATGCGAGTACAATTTATACATACAAGCGGGCACGCTTACAAAAATGAAATACTATTTCTTCTTGATAAATTGAAACCCAAAACTGTATTGCCTGTGCATACAGAAAACCCGACAATATTTAAACAATTTTATCCGAATGTTGTGTTGATGAATGATAAAGAAGAATTTATTCTATAGAGGTACAATATGGACCAGGATGTAATTATAAAAAAGATGCAGGAATTGGCAAGCAAAATTAATTATCAATATGACGATATTCAGCTATTAAAGAAAGCTATGTATTGCCAGATTATCCATAATGAATATGATGGTAAGAACAGAAAGAATTATTCTAACGATTCTTATGCTACATTAGGTGATTCCGTTCTGAAACTTGTTTTTACTGAGTATTTTTTTGACAAAGGTGATGATAAAAAGAAAATTACCGAAGTTAAGCAAAGGATAGAAGACAATGAAACATTATATTCTTTGTGTAACAAATTGGAAATATACGAATATGCCTATAACGATTACTATTTCTCCACGGATGCCCCAAAAGAGAATCAAGTATATCATTCTAAACACGATATATACATCGAAGCAATTATAGC
>CAYIYY010000253.1:0-1711 GCA_964367605.1 uncultured Candidatus Izemoplasmatales bacterium
TGGACATGCCATAAGTGAAAAAGTCAGAATAAAGACTAGTAAAGAGAGAATTATTTTTTTTGCTTTCATTTTTATTTTCCCCCTATTATCCTTTTGTGCCGCTTCTTCCAATACCGTTCATAATATATTTACGGAAAGCGAAGAATACGATAAGTAACGGTACCGTGACAAGAGCACTGGCAGCAATTTGTAAGTTATACATAACTTTGCCACCCTCTTGAACAAATGCTGTATCACGTAATGCGTTAGAGATTAGCCAAAACTCTTTTCCTTCCAAACCACCAACACCCGTGATGATTCTCGGCCAAATATAAGCGTTCCAAGAACCAAAAACATTAAGAATTGTAATTGTAAAAATTGTTGGAGAAGCAATAGGAACCATAACTCTCATCAAATATTTTAAATCACTACAGCCATCGACTCTGGCTGCTTTATAAAGCGATTCTGGAATTTGTTTAAAGTTTTGCCTTAAAAAGAATATGTAAGAAATACTTGTTATAAATGGAATAATCATTGCGAGGAAGTATTGATTTTGCCCTTCTGGCATTCCAACCCATCCTAAACCGTTTTTACTTACAGTAATGAAGTTAGTAATGATGTATAATTCTCCTGGAATCATCATTGTCATTATTAACAATGAAAATAATAATTCTCTTCCTTTAAACTCAATTCTAGCAAAAGCGTATGCGGACAAAATTGTCGTAACAATTGTACCGATTGTGGAAAATATTGCAACTATTACAGTATTTTTTATGTAGAGTCCAAAATTCATTTCTGTTAAGACAACTTTATAGTTAATCCAATTCCATCTTGAAATGCCAATAAAGAACTCAGGGCTATTAGTCGTCGCTCCTGCAAAATCTTTTAAGGATGTTAAAATCATCCAATAGAAAGGAACTACAATGATTAAAGCCATTAAAATTAGAAATAAATACGTTATTAATAATCTAAAAGCGTTAATAGCTGTCTGTCGCTTAATGCTTTTCTTTAATGATAAAGAATAAGAATAATCTACTATAGTAGATTGAATTTTCTTTTCTTTACGATCACTGAAAAATTTTCTAATTGAACGAGGAATGCTATGGAAAAACTCCTTAGCCGTATATCCTTTGACAAACTTAATCAACACAAATGTAGTATATATTCTAAATCCTGCACTGACTAGATTAAAACTAAGAAGATTGATTATTACTTGAACAAAGTGACTAGAGATTGTATATGAATTAAAATCATAAATCGTCGCCGTGTTATTTTTTTTGATATTAACTACTAACATCGGCACGGCCACAATCGTAATTATCACAATAACTGATATTATGCTATTCATCGCCCACTTATCTAGCGTTGAACCAAGAAATATGTAAGTTGGCTCCATGAACTGCAGAATGTCTAGATTCATACTACCATTTTCAATGGGTGGCAATTCTAATAATTTGAATAAAGTACTAAATAAGGCTAGATATATAATAATCGCAAGTATATCAAAAACGAAGGTCAGTTTTTCAAGTTTAATATATTTATTAAATAACTGTTTGTCTAACATAAAGTCCTCCTAGTAGTGAATGCGTTTCTTACTGACTTGCATTTGCACTATAGTCAGAACTAATATAATTATAAACAATATTAGCGAACCCGCTGCAGCTACCGATAGTTGACCTTCATTGCTTCCATCGATAAACTGGTAGATATACATAACGATTGATTGAAGATT
>CAYIYY010000254.1:0-1679 GCA_964367605.1 uncultured Candidatus Izemoplasmatales bacterium
TGGATAGGGTCTAGAGGTTGGAACACGCCTAAACGGACATACTTGTTTTAATGTTTTCGTTTATATGAGTAATCTGTCAAAATTACTTTTGTTCTTTTTGGTTGACGTATAATTATGGTATACAAGTCATTAATTTGAGGTGTTTTATGCAAAATAGGATTACTGAAAAACAGAAATTACTTAATAATCAAGGATTATTAGCCAATCCTGGATATGCGGTTCGACCCATATTCGATTATTCTCGTCAAGAAATCGCTGCTTCAAAATGGCGAATTAAAGAGTGGGACTATTATGCTACACTCAATGATCATTTTGGTGTTTCGTTTACCATCGCTGATTTAGGTTATAGTTTCTTAATTTCAGCTGTGATGCTTGATTTTGATCAAAAAACTTATACCAAGAAAACAAAAATCGGTTGGTTTAGTTTCGGGAAATTAAACTTACCAAAAACCTCGCTTGAAGGAAATGTGTCTTTCCATGGTGGAGGATTTGATTTTGATTTCATCCGTGAAAAAGATCAACGAAAATTGATCTGCAAGATCAAAGATTATCAAGTCGGAGTTGACTTAGAATCCGAATTATTGATTGAAGCCCCAGATGATGATTCAATAGTCATGGCGACCCCTTGGAAAGAAAACAAAAAAGCATTTTACTTCAATCAAAAAATCAATTGTATGCAAACTACTGGTTTTGTAAAAATTGGAAACGAGAGATCCGAATTTAAAAAAGAAGATAGTTTTACAGTACTGGATTGGGGACGCGGTGTTTGGACCTACAAAAATACCTGGTACTGGGGAAGTGCTTCAGGCCTTGTCAATGGAAAACGATTTGGGATTAATATTGGTTATGGATTTGGTGACACGTCAAAAGCCAGTGAAAATATTATTTTCTATGATGGAATTGGACATAAACTAGATCAAGTTAAATTTGAAATCGAAACAGCAAATTATCTAAATCCTTGGAAGTTTTCGTCTAATGATCATCGGTTTGAATTAGTTATGACACCCCTCATAGACCGACAAGATGATACAAACTTCATAATTATTAAAAATCTTGGTCATCAGGTCTTTGGAAAATTCAATGGATATGTTATATTAGATGATGGTAGCAAACTCGAAATCAACAATTTACTTGGTTTCGCAGAACAAATAACGAACCACTATTAAAAGGAGAAAAACGATGAACGACAAAGAAATTTATCTCGCATTGATGGATGAAAACAATCTCGATGACATTATCATGACGGATGATGAAGGTAATAAGTTTCAAATGGAACAAATCGGAACCATTCCAATGCACGGCGTTGTCTATGGCATTTTAGATTTGGTGAAGATTAATGATACACCAGTTACCGAAGAAGAAGCAGGGCTTGTCATGTTCGAACTTGATTATGATGAAGAAGCAGAAGCTTTTTATGTTTCAACGGTTGAAGATGACGAAATATTCAATGAAGTCATCGAAGCTTTTAACGAACTACCAGAAGAAGAATAAAATAACGTCGATTGGCGTTATTTTTTTGTAAAAACAATTGAAAATCATTTTTTCAAATGAATATCATATTTTAAGCACATTAAAATATCGATATCTGCTTTTAACCATGTTACAATTGTGGTATTATTACTATAATAATAAGTTTCAATATGAGGAGTGGATAAATATATGAATATTTTTTATTGTAA
>CAYIYY010000255.1:0-1678 GCA_964367605.1 uncultured Candidatus Izemoplasmatales bacterium
ATTTTTACAGAAATAGCATTGTGAATAAAAAATATTTATGCTAATATTATATTAGTGTAATCAGGAGGAATTAATATGGAAATCACTGCAAGCTTAGTGAAAGAATTGCGCGACAAGACTGGCGCAGGTATGATGGATTGCAAAAAAGCATTAACTGCTACAGAAGGCGATATTGCTTTAGCCATTGACTGGCTAAGAGAAAAAGGCATTGCAAAAGCTGAAAAGAAAGCTTCAAGAGTCGCAGCTGAAGGCGTTGCTAAAATCGTTATTACTGGAAATAAGGCAACTTTATTTGAATTAAACTGTGAAACTGATTTCGTTGCGAACAACGATAAATTTACCAATGTTGTTAATCAAGTTGGCGAAATTATCGCTTCTTCAAACGTAACGACGACAGAAGCAGCGTTAGAAATCGTTACGAACGGAAAAACATTAAAAGAATTATTGTTAGAAACGGTATCTGGCATTGGTGAAAATATATCTTTGAGAAATGTTCAAGTTATCAATAAGACAGATGATCAAATCTTCGGTTCTTACTCTCATATGGGTGGTAAAATCGTTTCTTTGAGTGTTTTAAACGGTACAAACGATGAAACAGCAAAAGACGTTGCCATGCATGTTGCGGCGATGAGTCCTCGTTTCTTATCTTCTGCAGATATTTCTGAAGCAGAATTAGCGCATGAACGCGATGTTTTAACTAAAACTGCTTTAAACGAAAATGCTGAATCAGACAAACCAAAACCTGAAGCCATTATCTTAAAGATGATTGAAGGCCGTTTGAACAAAAACATGAAAGAAATTTGCTTGTTATACCAAGCATTTGTTAAAAACCCAGATTTATCAGTTGAAGCCTATGTGAAGGGTAAAGGCGGCTCAATCGCTTTATTTAAACGTTTAGCTGTTGGCGAAGGTATTGAAAAGAAAGAAGAAAACTTCGCTGCAGAAGTCATGGCTGCTGTAAAATAACATAATTAAGGACACTTTTTTGTGTCCTTTATTTTCATAACAAAGGGGGATTCAACGATGAAAAAAGTGGTAATGATTAAATTAAGTGGCGAAGCTTTAGCGGGTAAATCAGGGATTGGTATTGATCCACTTGTCGTTAAAAAAATCGCACATGAAATCAAAGATGCTTATGATTTAAATCTTTGTGAAATTGGAATTGTCATTGGTGGCGGTAATATTTTCAGAGGTCGTCTCGCCACAGAAATGGGTATTGAAAGATCCAGTGCTGACTATATGGGTATGATTGGAACAATCATCAACTCATTAGCCTTACAAAGTTCTTTAGAATCATTAGGTGTTGATACACGGGTAATGTCTTCAATTAATATTCCTCAAGTTTGTGAACCATATATTCAAAGAAAAGCCATTTCTCACTTAGAAAAAAACCGAATTGTTATCTTTGGCGGAGGAACTGGGAACCCCTATTTCTCAACGGATACAACCGCTGCTTTAAGAGCGGCAGAAGTCGAGGCTTCAATTATCTATATGGCCAAGAATGGCATTGATGGTGTTTATGACTCTGATCCAAGAAATAATCCATCAGCGAAAAGAATTAATCATTTAACTCATCAAGATGTTTTGCAAAAACAACTTCATGTCATGGATTCTACGGCTGCGGCATTATGCCATGACAATAATATTGATATTTGTGTCTTTGACATGAATGTGCCAG
>CAYIYY010000256.1:0-1673 GCA_964367605.1 uncultured Candidatus Izemoplasmatales bacterium
AATACAAAACGTTATGAAGTTATCCCAACTTCCATATGAACAATATGATAAAGTCCTCATCTGTTACGAAGGCGCAAGCGGTGACGACTTTATTATGTCCATTGTTCAAGAACTCAATTCTTCAATGTCAATTTTAGTGATTATCGGACCTGAAGGGGGCATTTCTCCTAAAGAATTAGCTTTTCTTCAAAGTAAAAATGGCGTCATTTGTAGTTTAGGAAAACGAATATTGCGGTCTGAAACCGCTGGATTACTTGTTTTATCCGTATTTAATTCGATTTGGGAGTGCTAGCATGAAAGTAGCTTTTTTAACCTTAGGGTGTAAAGTCAACAGTTACGAAACGGAAGCCGTTTGGGAACTGCTTGAAGAACGTGGATATGAAAAGGTTGAATTCAATGAACTAAGCGATATCTATATCATCAATACGTGTAGCGTCACCAATAATGGCGAATCAAAATCAAGAAAAATGATTAGACACGCAATTGGCTTAAACAAAGAAGCGATTGTAGTTGTGATGGGTTGTTTTTCGCAATTAAAATCAAAAGAAGTTTTAGCGATTGAAGGCGTTTCAGTTGCGGTTGGTACAAACCACCGCGATCAGATTCCTTTATTAATAGAAGAGTACAAAAAAACAAAGAAACAAATCAATCATGTTAATCAACTCGCATTAGATGAAAGTTATGATCACTTATCAATTAATGCATTTGCGCATCATCAAAGAGCCTTCTTAAAAATCCAAGATGGATGCAATAATTTTTGTAGTTATTGTATTATTCCTTATGCTAGAGGAAGAGTTCGTTCAAAACGTCCAGAAGATGTTATCAAAGAAGCGAATAACTTAGTAAAATCAGGATTTAAAGAGATTATCTTAACCGGTATCCATACCGGTGGCTATGGACAAGATTTTGAAGATTATCGTTTTTCTGATTTGTTAAGTGATTTAGTTAAAGTTGAAGGACTCAAACGGTTAAGAATCTCTTCAATTGAAATATCAGAATTAACAGATGATGTGATGAAAATTATTCAATCATCCAATGTTATAGTGAATCATCTTCATGTGCCACTACAAAGTGGCAGTGAAAGAATATTACATTTGATGAACCGTAAATATACAAAGACAGATTATCTTAAAAAGATATTAGAACTTCGTCATTTAAAAGATAATCTTTCTATCACTACAGATATTATTGTTGGATTTCCTGGAGAAACCGAAGAAGAGTTTAAAGAAGCCTGTGATTTTGTTCAAGAAATCGGATTTCAAGAACTCCATGTTTTTCCCTATTCAAAAAGGGATGGAACGATAGCGGCTAAAATGCCTAATCAATTAGATGGCATCACAAAAAAAGATCGTGTCACTCGATTAATTGAGATATCAAATCATTTAGCGCTTGATTATGCGAATCATAATGTTGGAAAAACGTTAGAAGTGATTCCAGAAAGTTACCTTGAAGGGTATTTAATTGGACATACAAGCAATTACTTAAAAGTGAGATTCAAAGGAAATAAAGAAGTTGTAGGTCAACTGGTGAATGTCGTTATTACAAAAGCAGGATATCCTGAAAATGAGGGATTCTTATCTGAAAAATAAAATCATTAAAGAATAATATGATTGTGAACGATTCTAAGCTATTCTGTGGTAAATATTTAATTAATGATAAAAGCTCAAATATCC
>CAYIYY010000257.1:0-1665 GCA_964367605.1 uncultured Candidatus Izemoplasmatales bacterium
ATACAATACCAATTATATATATTTTTTTGATGCCCTATTCATAGTTAAGGCATATTCCAAATATTGATCGCGATACTTTTTAAATTTTGTTCTATCTTGAACCTCGACAGTCATTTTAAATACAGCCCAAGAATACCACATGATTGAAACTAAAGAAGAAATAAGCATCATTTTATATTGCACTGCTATGATTTTCTAGGACACATAGGTACCACCCTAGACATAAAAATAGCGACATGCAACTTTCCTTTGTTGCTTTTATTTTATCATTTATTTTCTTTTAAGTAAATCCATTAATTGTTCGATATTCAACCGGGGTTAAATAATCTAATCGATAAGCTACTCTATGGTTATTGAAGTAATCAATGTATAATTCGATAGCTGTATTGATGTCTTTAAAATCATGAAGTTTGATATAGTGTTTTAAGTCCCCTTTGATCCATCCTATTAGTGATTCAATCACTGGGTTATCTGTTGGTGTTCCTGCTCTTGACATAGAACGAGATATAGGGTAATCCTTGTGTGCTTTTTCAAACTTCTTAGATGCATATACAATTCCTTGATCACTATGTAAGATGGTATGATCGTCACCATATCCTCTTTCTTCTTTTATACGCAAGAAATCTTGTAAGCTTTTCAAATGATTCATAACTCCATTCCCATGTTTAGAATTCGCACAATCATGACCTACTATTTCATTGTTAAAGACATCAATATGTAAGTTCAAATCATACTTTTTACCATCGTGTTTAAGTAGAGTTGTATCACTACATACTTTTTCAAATGGTCTTGTAGTAGACCAATCACCATTGATTAAATTAGGAAATTTGTCACTTACCCCTTTTGGTCTTCTAAAGGCTCTTCTACGTGCTTTACTGTATATCCCCATTTCTCTAAAGCACTGATACATTAAGTAAAATGATACAATCCATCCTGTTTCATTGATGATATCTTTTCTTAAGGCTCTATATCCCTTTTCAGGATGGATTGAGTGATAATTCTTAATTAACATTTTAAGTGTTTCCTTTGTTTCTTGTCTTGCTGTTTTGTTATTTCTTCTTCTAAGCCATCTATAATAACCGCTTCGAGTTATCCCCATATATTCACATAGCTCTTTAATATAATATTTCACCCTAAATTTATGGACTAAAGTATACTCATAATTTAGGATTTCTTTTTTTTTACGTATGCGGCATCTTCATTACTATATCCTCTTTTTAATCGTTCTATTTCAACTTTAAGCATTAGGATTTCATGTTTCAAAGATTCGACTGAATCTTCTTCCTGATTCGTTGGGATTTTATCTCTGATTTTGCGTTTACTAACTAAACCACTTATTCCCTCGCTTTGATATTTGTGTACCCACTGTCTTTGTGTTTTTGTTGCGACATTATATTCTCTCATGATTGATTTCTTACTAATGTGTTCGTTAAGTATCATCTTCACAATCTTTAGTTTAAAGTCTACACTGAACTGATTCATTGGCTTTCAACTCCTTTGTATAACTATTATACATTATGTTCTATTATGTGGTACCTATGTGTACCACTTTTTCATAGCAGAGCACCCTATAATCGCGAATTTATTCACTAACGAATATTGGAGATTTCACCCTTTCTTCAAAATGCGAATTTTTGTGAGTGAAGCATCACTTTTCCCCTATAT
>CAYIYY010000258.1:0-1657 GCA_964367605.1 uncultured Candidatus Izemoplasmatales bacterium
TTGTAATGTTCTTTAATTTTATTGGTAATATCTTCGAGTAGTGGTGGGTTTTCATCGAGATATTTCTTAACGTTTTCGCGTCCTTGTCCAATTTTTTGATCATTGTATGAGAACCATGAACCGCTCTTTTTAATCAAATCTAAGTTCACGCCCAAATCAACGATTTCACCGGTACGAGAAATCCCTTTACCAAAGATTAAATCAACTTCGCACGTTTTAAAAGGAGATGCGACTTTGTTTTTAACAACTTTCACTTTCGCAGTATTACCAACAATATCGTTGCCTTCTTTGATTTGTTCACCGCGGCGAATGTCTAAACGAACGGATGCATAAAACTTTAAGGCTCTACCACCAGAGGTTGTTTCTGGGTTACCGAACATGACGCCGACCTTTTCACGAATTTGGTTAATGAAGATGGCAATACAATGAGATTTTGATAAAACACCCGAGAGTTTTCTCATGGCTTGGCTCATTAGACGTGCTTGTAAACCAACATGGGAATCGCCCATTTCACCGCGTATTTCGGCTTCTGGCACTAATGCAGCGACAGAGTCGACAACGAGGATATCAACGGCACCGCTTCTCACTAAAGCTTCCGCAATTTCTAATCCTTGTTCACCGGTATCGGGTTGAGATAAGATTAAAGAATCAATGTCAACGCCTAGATTTTTTGCATAGACAGGGTCTAATGCATGTTCAGCGTCGATGAAAGCAGCGTAGCCGCCGCGTTTTTGAACTTCCGCAATCGCATGCAATGCAAACGTCGTTTTACCAGTTGACTCTGGTCCGTAGATTTCAACGATTCTACCAATCGGGTATCCACCGACTCCTAAAGCGATATCTAAGGCAATAGAACCAGATGAAATAGCTTCTACTTGCATTCTCGCTGATTCATCCCCTAAAATCATGACAGCGCCTTTGCCATATTCTTTTTCAATTTCTTTTAAAGCAAGCTCTAAACTTTTTTTGCGTTTTTCGTCAGCCATGGTTATCCTCCAATAAAATGGTTTCTTAATAATATTACGATGCTTTAGGTAAAATACTTTATTTATCTTGAAGCGAAAATAATTTTACGATTTTTCCAGACGTAATCAAATCCAGAATATAGGGTCAAAGCAACCGATCCTGCCATTAAGACAACCCCTATGCTACTGATGATGAGCGATAAATCAAGCGGTACTAAGAAGAGATACCAAATGATGGAAACCATCGTTAATGCGGTTTTAGCTTTTCCGAGTTTGGATGCAGCGATGATATTGCCTTCACCAACAGCGACTAATCTCACGGATGTCACAATGAATTCTCTTGCTAAAATGATGATAGGAGCCCAAAATGGCATCCATAGACCCACGACTAATCCTTTTGCATGAATATCAGCTAAGATGAGTAAAGCGGTCATGACGAGCAATTTGTCGGCTAATGGGTCCATAAATTTGCCAAAAGTTGTGACAATATTGCGTTTTCTAGCGATGTAACCATCTAAATAATCCGTAAATGATGCTAAAACAAAAATGATACCCATAATGATAAATGTCATGGTTCCAATTTGATCAAGCAATAAGTAAAACACGATCATCACTGGAATCAAAATCATTCTTAACATTGTGAGTTTATTCGGTAAGTTCATATTGTTCACCTCACTTAAAAATTATAACAT
>CAYIYY010000259.1:0-1654 GCA_964367605.1 uncultured Candidatus Izemoplasmatales bacterium
GCTATCAATGATTACACCGTTATGTTTTAAAACGATTGCATCATCACCATTAAAGTTAATGACAGTTTTTAGACTATCATCGATATAAATATCTCCTTTGTTTGTCATGGCGGAATTAGCATCCGATCTAGAAATAACAACTGTTTGACCAGTGAGCAAAGATCCAGATAAAGTAAGGGTTTTAGATGCAGTAGGAGATCCGTTCGTATACAACTCTAAGGTATATTCGCTTAGATTAACTGTCGTCCCAGTACCGTTATATAGTTCAATTAATTTGTTATAACTGCTTCCTTCAATATATTCAGATATAAACAAATCAGAAGCAACAGCATCTACTATAGCCTTAATCGTTACATTGATAACGATATCTCGGTATTCTTGACCAATTAAGATTCTTACTGTTAGTGTTCCAACGGCGTCACTTTCTCCTGAGGCAGGACGGGTAACTGTAAAAGTGCCTCCAGCAAAAGCAAGATAATCAGTTAATGATGTTGAAATGGTAATAGATCCATACTCAGAATGTACTAATTCTGGTAACTCTAATATCGTTGTTAATTGTAATGGATTATCAAGGATTTCAGTGTCGATAGCGAATTTTTGTTCTAAAGTTAATGGCTCTGATTCGATATCAGCTGCTAATCCATAAAACAATACTCTGACACCATCAGTGCTATGCAAAGTATAATACATTACATTGATTGTTACTTCACGTCCCACAAATTCTTTTAAAGCAGCGATAGATGCAGCAGGTGAATTATAGTATACAACAGCGACTTTTTCAGCTCCAACATATAATTCAACATTGCTGTCTACGTTGACAACTGGGGTTACAGTGACTGTATAGACCTTACCATGATTGAGTTTATTTGTAGAATCTACTGTCTTTAAACTTAAAGCGTTTTCAAAAACAATTGGTGTTAATGTAACATTGTTGTTACTACTGTTAACAACCTGACTTGTTGGATCTTTTATCTGGAATAAAGTTTGATACTGCGCATATTTTCCTGTTATTGTGACATGATCGCCAACTTTTACAGTGATTTCTGTAGTTGAACTGGAAAAGAACACGATGACTGAATTACCAACAGTATCAGTGATAACGTACCCGCCTTTATATATAACCGATACATATCCTGAGAAAGTTACAATATCATCAATAGCCGCATCTTCATATAATTTACTTGCAAGATTAAATGTTCCATCTTCTACTACCGCTGGTTTCACTGTAATCGTATATAGCTTATTATAAACCTTTGAATTAAATGTGAAAGTAGCAGTTAATATAACAATAGTGTCAACAGTAAAAGGACTGACAGTGACAAGATAGACCTGATGACTTCCTTCAGTAGTGGCAGTAGACGCAATTGATACAACCGTTGGATTATTACTTGTCCACGCAATTGTAATGTACTCACCATAGGCAGCTAACAATGAAAAGTCACTAGTAATGTTGTTTGAATCAGCAATAGTAATTGTTTCAGCCACTTGCATTAAAGTAACAAGGTCAGGATCTTGAGTAACCGGTGGTGTTGTTTGAGAAATGGTTGTAGGTGATTCTGTCGTTGTCATTGTTGTTGTGGTTATATCCTTAGCACAAGCAATTAAAACAAGAGTAATGATCAAGGAAATTATAACTACTACTATCTTTTTAATC
>CAYIYY010000260.1:0-1645 GCA_964367605.1 uncultured Candidatus Izemoplasmatales bacterium
GATAATAGTTAAGTTTCATCTTTTAGCATCCCAAATCCCATTGAATTTTTACTGCCAATACCTGTTTTTAACATGACTTGTAAAAATGTATCATCACAATGTGAAACTTCGAGTACTAAATTGTAAGCTTCGAAAAATGATTTTCTAAAATAAACACTTCTTTTTTTATACTCGACAACTTTTATGGTCGGCAACTGCTTAGGAAAAAGCCAACCAATCGCAGCATATTTTTTTTCGATATTATCGATGATATATTGCGTATATAGTGGATCTTCTGGAGAGATATAACTTACTTTTTTATCTGATGTTTTGTAAATCGTGACTGGAGATATGGTTGATAAGATATGTGTATCTGATTTAATCTTATAGGTGGGATTTATAACCGAAAAATCGATAATATCAATAGCCCTTTGGTCTAAAATAACCCGAGAATTATTTTGCAAAAATCCGATGAGTATAATCATCATATCCTCGTCTATAGATGACACTTCAAAATATGCATTTGTAACAAAGGTTAACATCTTGGTTTCATGATTTAAAGTTGACTCACCTATTAAATCACTAAAGACAAAAAGTTTAAATGGTCTATTTTCTACACGATATCCAACATCATGTAGATTTTTGGTTTTACCCTCGTTTTTTAGCATCGCATAAATGAGCCCTTGTAATTTACTTTTGTAATTAATATGAATGGTTTTGTTTTTGAGCCCTAATTCAATCTTTAATCTCAATGAGTTGACCTCCTCCAAGAAAGTTTGTTTGGCCGATACCAATCGTTGCTATGATATCATCTATTCTTTGAAATGTAATCTGTCCGATAGTGCCATAAAGTTTTATTGTTTGAACATCTAATCGATACCTAGTTACATCTTTGACAGTTCTTTTATCAGTCATTGCAGACATCCCTTGATATGTCAGTAAAGTCGCATAGTGTTTGTCATAATAAGCCATCTGCTTGGTTAGATCTGTTTCTTTATAAGGCGTCATGATACGAAATGATCGGTCAAATAAGGACTTACTTTCTAATACTTGATGTGATTTTTTAACTGTCACAATGATAGCATCTTCTAATTTTTGCAGGTTTTCAAAAAAACTCTCGATATAACCTTTAAATGCTTGATTGCCAATTAAAAATAGATCAATATCAAATGAGGATTGATCGTGATAAAAACGTTTTTCAACAAGTTGTCGTTTAACCATAATGGCTGGATACATGGTGAAATTCTCACCACTTAAACGGTAATATATGCACTGATGATGAAAAGGGCATGTCGAGCATACCCTGTCTGTCCTAAGACAGGTTAATCGTTTAATCTGCTGCATCAAGTATTTATAGATGAGATACTTAGGGCAAGCATTAAACTCAACTTGATTTAATATCTTAACTTGATATATATAATGCGTTACCATTCGAAAATCATATACCCGGGAATTTGATCGAAATCTTTTTCATCTGTTGGATAAGCCACTAAATTCATACTGCCAATTTCATATAGTTTAGTTTTTCTATCAGGTCTAAAAATATCTTTGAAATATTTCTCATAAAAGTCATGACCTAAAGCCATACTATTTGATTTTGTAATATAGTTGGTATATTTTCCGAGATGAATAACAATTTGTCCCTCATCAAGACGCTTTTCAATAT
>CAYIYY010000261.1:0-1635 GCA_964367605.1 uncultured Candidatus Izemoplasmatales bacterium
TTCCCTCCCTATATTTCTCAGCCTATTCCCTTAGGCTTTTTCTATTTATCCATTTTTTTCCTAAAAATACAATTTCCTAATGAACAAAAAAACACCATCAAAACCCTTAATAATGGGATTGATGGCATAAATTATTAGATTTTGATACTCTTAATTGCTAAAATGACACGTTGTCAATAGGAAAATGACGGTTATTTCAATGAAAGCAATGTCACCGATTCCACACTTGCGGTATGAGGAAACATATCAATTGGTTGAATATATTCAATTTGGTATAAAGCGGATAATTCATTGATATCTTTCGCGAGTGTTGATGGGTTGCAAGAGACATAAATCATCTTTTTTATTTTTGCATCCAGGAGTGTTTTAATTAATGAAGGTTCTAATCCAGTTCTTGGAGGATCAAAAATAATGACGTCAGGTTTTCCCTTTTTCTCGATTAATCCAGGTAATGATTTTTCAACTCGATCATGGATAAAAAACACATTCTTGATTTGGTTGATTTCAGCGTTTTGTTTAGCATCCTTGATGGATGCTTCTGCGTAATCAATTCCATAGACTGTTTTAACTCTTGAAGCCATTTCAATGGCTGTCATGCCAATTCCTGAGAAGCAATCAATGACTGTTTCATAGCCTTTTAAACCAGCTGCTTTATCGATTTCATCATAGAGAACTTCCATTTGTTTGGTATTTAACTGATGAAATGCTTCAGGGCTTAATTTGTAATTGCGATTTTTAAACGTCGTGTCAATATAATCTTCTCCCCAAATTTTAACCACTGTTTTGCCAAACATAGATGTATTTTTCGGGTGATTAATTGAGTAATGAACCGATTTTAAATTGGGGATTAATCTTTTCGCCTTTTCAGCGATTTGATTAATCGATTCGACGAATTCAGTTACGATAAAAGTCACTTGAAGGGAATCAGATGATTCCATGTATCTCGTAACTAAATTCATCAAGATACCTTCTTTATTACGTGTATCATAAGCCGATAAATTTTTCTCGCGACATAGTTTTAAAATCGTCTCATTTGTTTGGTTGACAACATCATGTTGGACCATACAAGAATCGATAGGAACAAAATAATTAGAACCCGGTTCATAAAGACCTAAAGCAAGTCCAAAATTGGTATTTTTAAATGGCATTTGCGATTTATTGCGATACCCATAATTATTCTTCATGCCGAGGGTTTTTTTAATTAAAATCCGATCAACGTCAAGCTTTGTATATCGTTTGAAAGATTGTTTTAAAAGATGTTGTTTATGCTTTGTTTGTTCAGAATATTCAACGTGTTGTAACTGACATCCGCCGCATTTCTCATAAAAAGGGCAAGGAGGTGTTAAACGACGTTCTGAAGGGTTTGTGATTGTAACGACTTTTGCCAAAGTGAAACCTGGTTTTACATCGACGATTTCAACATCCACCGTTTCACGTGTAATCGCTCCAGGCACAAAAACAGCTAATTGATTATAATAGCCGATTCCTTCACCATTAATCCCTAATTTCTTTATTTCAATAGTTACTTTGTCCCCAATGTTGAGGATATTCAATTTTTCCATCTATACCACCATATAAAATTATACCATTAAATAAGAAAAAAGCATACGGTCTCGTATGCTAATTCTTAATGGT
>CAYIYY010000262.1:0-1625 GCA_964367605.1 uncultured Candidatus Izemoplasmatales bacterium
TGCTTGGTTTTTACACGATTACAAGTGAATTTACACGATTTGAATGGTATTTATACTTGGAGAGGGTACCGCATGGGTGGGCAACTTTTTTACACGAGACCACTTTTTTGAAATTCTGGAAAATACTTTTGAATTTTGACTATTACTGGTATAAAACCTGAATATTCCTTCTTATTTCCATAATTTTTAAATGTAACCAAAAAACTCTTATTTTGAAATACAAATGAGGGTTTATTTTTTTGTTTAAGCCCTCAACGATTTGAAGTGCCTGCTTTTATTAACAAGTTTGAATGAATACTTATCTTTTAGAATAAATGAAAACGTTGAGCCAATAATTATAAATATATAAGCATGAACTCTTAGAGTATTCTCTTTGTTCTAAAAATATCACATTAGAATATGTAAAAAATAAAAAAAGCCACCAAATATCAGTGACTTAAACTAAACATGATATGAATTTACAAATTGACCTACATTTGCTAAATCCAATTTTTTATTTTTCTTTTGCTTATTATAGTCTTCAACTAGTCTATTCTCTTGAATAAGATAGAAATAGTCCTTATAAAATGCTTTGCATTCAACTCCTAAATCTGCAACAAATTGAGCTAGAGCCATGTCATCTTTCTTACTTATGGTTTTCGCTACATCGCAATATTTTAGGTATTTGTCATTGTAAAATTTATTAAGATTACCTATAAATTGATTGTATCTAACATCAACGGTATCTAAGACTTTGCTAGTTCTCATTTTTGGAATTTCTTTATAAAGGATTTCTAACCAACTGGAATAGAATTTGAATAGTTTTTTTTGAGATCCTTGCTTTCCATTAGTTATTTTTATTACATACTTATTCATGCTCATCGCTCATATTCTTATATGTTAGATATTTAATGCCAGAGTACATAGGGAAAGCAACAAATGCAATCATGATAAGAAAAGCCATGAATTCAATGAATAAAGCTATGAATCCAGACAAAGTCATTAAGGAATAAATCCCAATCAAAATATAAACAAAGATATCAATATTAAAGTTTTCTTTTTTCAAACGAGAATTAACTATACTTCCAGATACGATAAGTGCGACTGTAAGAATGAAAACCAAAATAAAAGTTAGACCACCTAATTCAGATGGGCCTGATCCGAAATTTCCAAAAAAAGATAACGCCCCAAAAACTATCGAAAAGGTAGCAATTCGTTTAGCATACTTATACTTCATAACATCAACCTCCTAGATATAATTTTAACATATTTATACCTATATGTAAATAGACTATAGATTATGTTCTATGATGACAGTTTAAATGAAATCGTTGAGGCTATTATCGGCAAATCATTCTATACCTCGCCATTAATCTATTGAAGACGGTGAAATTCATACATAACCCGAACTTATCATGAATTTTGCGGACTAAGATGTAGGAGGTGAAACACATGGAAAATAATGAATATACAAATGAAGATTTGATAAGTAGGTGCCTAAATTGTGGAATTGTGACTGTATCGATCAAAGGCAAAAAGAAAAAGCGATTTTGTAGTGATCGCTGTAGATGGGATTGGTGGAACAATCATATCAAAGAAATGAAACAACAAGCGAAATCAGATAAAAACATTGTATCAAAGTAAGT
>CAYIYY010000263.1:0-1620 GCA_964367605.1 uncultured Candidatus Izemoplasmatales bacterium
TTTTTATAGACAATATCAACAGGAATACTTCTTCCTGATAAGATTATTCTGTCCATCGGTATCCCTCTAAAAATGAAATTACAAATGAGGCGGTCATATCGGCGATATCTTCTACAGAATTGGTATACATTTGAACTTGTAAAGTATCATCGATGACATCAGAAATTCCACGGATGATGACAAAAGGAATATTAAATTTAAAAGCCGTCATCGCAACAGACATACTTTCCATTTCCACGGCATAAAGATGATCGATGACAGTTTGCAACGGCTTAAGTTTCATTGAGTCGGTAACAAATTGATCGCCTGAAGCAATGATGCCCTTACGGTAACTAAGTTTCATTTGATTGAGGATATTAATCGTTTTATTGATTAAATCGTTGTCGGCGTAAACGATAAAAGGATCACCTAGCATTTGCCCATATGGTAATTCTGGATCGATTTGAACAACATCAACATCAGAATAAACAACACCTTCAGAAACAACGATATCGCCAGAATTAATTGGGAATAGTCCACCAGCAACACCCGTATTAATGATAAGTTCGATATCATATTTTAGACATAACGCTGTTGTGGTGATGGCAGCATTAACTTTTCCAATGCCTGATTTAGCAACGACAACGTCTTTTCCACTCAGTTTTCCTTGATAAAAAATCTTATCTGCGATGGTTTCAATAAGATCAATTTGCATATGATTTAATAGTATTTTTAATTCTTTATCCATTGCGGCAATAATCGCAATCATCGGTCCACCTCAAGAAAAAAGCGGAAATCTCGTTTCCGCGTTATTATTTTATATCTAATATTTCAATTTTAAATTCAGAACCAGTTTCAGATTTGTAAGTAATCTTACTTCCTTTTTTCATACCGATGATGGCACGACCAATGGGTGATTCGTTTGAAATTTTTCCAGCGAGTGGATTGGCTTCAAGGTGTCCCACAAGATCATACGTTTTTTCAATATTTTGACCGATAAAACGAACTGTGACCGTTTTGCCGATAGCGACGGTTTTAGATGTTGAATCTTTAATAATTTCTGAATGTTTTAAGATATTATCAATTTCTTTAATCCGCGCTTCAATACGAGCTTGTTCATCTCTAGCCGCATCATAATCAGCGTTTTCTGATAAGTCACCTTGTGCTCTTGCTTCTTTAAGGGCCTCAAGATTCGTTTTGCGGTCGACTTCCTTCAACTGCTCGAGTTCTAATTTGAGTTTCTCATAACCCGCTTCTGTAAGTTTAAAAGTGTTTTCCATAGTCTGAATCTCCTTTATCTATTGCTTTCAAATTATATCATAATTTATTTATTTATGATAGACAAAATTTTAGCATTTATGATATCCACAGCCACATCATTTGAATAATCGTTCGGAATGATGATGTCTGCATATCTTTTTGTTGGTTTAACAAATGCATAATGCATCGGTTTAACGGTATTGATATATTGATTAATAACTGAATCCATCGTTCTTCCACGTTCTTCAATATCTCTTTGAAGTCTTCGTATAAACCGAAGATCATCATCGCATTCGACGAAGATTTTGATATCGGCCAAATTCCTAATACGAGCTTCTTCCATGATAAGAATGCCTTCTAAAATAATAATTTTTGCTGGAT
>CAYIYY010000264.1:0-1616 GCA_964367605.1 uncultured Candidatus Izemoplasmatales bacterium
ATACTATATTTGACTGGACAAATATATAATTTACAAACTATCAGTGGAATAGGTTTTATTGAGTCCTTTGTTGCATCACTAAAATCTTTTACGTTCGAAGTGAACATACAAATTATTGGAACTATTCTTGAAGAAAATGCTTTATTTACCATCGCATTTTATATTGCATATTCACTAGCTGCTATTACAGTACTCGCGTCTGCAATTGGATTACTAAAAGAGTATTTATTAAATCTGTATAGGGTATTTAAAACTAAACGTAAAGAAGCTGATATTTTAATAGGCTATAGTCAAAGTGCTGTACAGTATGCAAGATTAAACCCTAAGAGAACTATCATTTGGATTAGTAATGTGATTGATAATGATGCTAAAAGATTTTTAGAACAGAATAAAATCCCATATATCAAAGCTCAATTCTCCATGGAGAACATTGTTAAGTTATCCAAGAAGATAAATTATAATTTCATCTCTTTTGAAGGACAGGAAGACCAATATCAATCCCTTATAGATATTTTTGTTGCCATCAAAATAGACTATCCAAATATTGCTTTGCATCTTGAAGTAAAGTATCAGGAAATGGATGTTGTTAGGAATCAATTATTAAGATATTCTGCGATTAATCCTAATTCGTTTATAAAAACATTTTCTCGATACGAGCTCATTTCAAGAAAATTCGTAACTGAACATACAATACCCAAATACCTAAAAAAGAGTGATTTTAATGAGAATCATTCGATTGTTAGTGACATTAAGATTAATGTATTTTTCTTAGGTTTTGGTAAAGTTAATGCAACCCTCTTTTCTATGTTTTGTCAAAATAACCAATTGGTAACTACTGTAAACAATGAATTAAAAGCTAAACCAGTTAACTACTATATAATTGATAAAAATATAGAATCGGTTGATGATAAAAGAATTGATAACTTGATGGTTAGTTATGAAAAGTTTGATTCTGATTTACCTCTTCCTGAAAAAATATGCAATTACACAAAAATTATTGGAAACGTAAATAGTAACGAAGTTATAAAAAACATTAGTTCTATTGCAAACGATAAGAATTCTTTTAATATGTTTATTGTGAGTTTTGGAGATGATTATCAGAATGTTGAAATGGCCTCATGGTTAGATAGTCAGTTTAATAATGAAAATCCGATTATTGCTTGTAGAGTCAAGAATTCAAGAATCAATCATGAAGGCATTATTTGCTATGGTAATGAGAATGAAGTTTTAACGCATGCTTTTATCGTTGATGAACAATTGCAACAATTAGCTAAAGATATTCATCATAATTATCAGCTTAATAAATCCTTAAAACTGAAAGAGAAAGACTTATATTGGGACAAACTCAATCAAATCCAACTTTATTCTAATTTTTACAATGCTATGAATCTTCACTTTAAGTTTAATCTTTTAGGATTCATTTTAACAAAAAACAATGACAAGCATTCCGTTTCTAAAGAAGATTTTATGGCGATTTATGGCGAAAAACCAAAAGTATATAACTATAAAAACTATTTTGGAACTTCAACAAGGCATGTTATAGGATATCAAGAAAAGCTAAGATGGAATGCATTTTATCTTTTCAATGGTTATCAACCAATGAAACTAAATGACAC
>CAYIYY010000265.1:0-1610 GCA_964367605.1 uncultured Candidatus Izemoplasmatales bacterium
AAGTGACATTAATTTTTTAGTTACTATATACAAGTATATAGTAAATTGATAAAATTGACTTGGGTGATGAGAATGATCACAAAAAAGAGCAATCAATCGCGAAATAATATTCAAATGATTGATTTAGAATCACTAGTACCAAAAAAACACCTTTTACGAAAAATCGATGAGCTGATTGATTTTGAGTTTATCAGAGATATCGTGAAAGAGTATTATTCTGAAGACGTAGGAAGACCGTCAATCGACCCAGTGGTCCTCTTTAAGATTGTCTTCATTCAATTTCTATTTGGAATTAAGTCCATGAGACAAACAATCAAAGAAATCGAAGTGAATAATGCGTATCGATGGTTTCTAGGCTATGGATTATTAGAACCCATCCCCCATTTTTCAACATTTGGGAAGAACTATGTGAGAAGATTCGCAGATAATGATGTGTTTGAGCAAATATTCAAACACATCTTAAAGCTATTGATTGAGAATGGCTTTTTAAAAGAAGATACGTATTTCGTTGATTCGACGCACATCAAAGCATATGCGAATAAAAGAAACGTGCGAAACGAGTATCTCGATGAGGACTATGATATTTATAGTCAAAATCTCCATCAAGAAATCAATGAAATTCGGAAACAAGAAAATAAGAAAGAGATTGATTTTAGGAAAAAGAAAAAGGTCGCTGTTAGTAACGTTGACCCCGATAGTGGAATGTTTCATAAAGGAGAAAAAGAAAAACAACTTGCCTATTCCGTCCAGACAGCCGTTGACGAGAATGGCTATATCGTCGACTGTAAGACTGTAGCAGGAAGTATGAACGATAATCAAAGTGGAACTGGATTCGTCGATAAGTTAACGGATCAATACCCAAACACGAAAGCGGTGGTGATGGACGCAGGATATACCTCGCCGGTATTATTAGATCTATTAATCAGTAAAGGAATTCAACCGGTGGTCCCCTATCAACGACCAAAAGGCAAGAAGCTTAATATCGAATCCGGTAAAGATGAAAAGTTTTATTATTCAAAAAGTTACTTCAAGTACCAAGAAAAAGAGGACTATTACCTCTGTCCATGGCTCAAAAAACTAACTTATCGCGGGATGAACACACAAGGTTATAAATTATACATGACCAGCAAGAAAGATTGTTTAAATTGTCCTTATAAGTATAAATGTACGAATCAAAATACAAAATCAGTCACAAGGCATCTCCTCGAATACACAAAAGCTAATGTCCAAGAATTCAGATTGAGTGACGAAGGCAGAGAACTTTACGCCAAACGAAAATATACTGTTGAGAGAGCATTCGCTCAATGTAAAATGAGTCACTGTCTTGGATTCACCTTAGTCAGAGGACTCAAAAAGAATCAGGATCGGAATCTGATTTTATACACAGCAGCCAATATCAAGAAATTGGCTTTATTCGTTATGAAAACAAAAAAGGAAATGACTAAGTTATCCACACTCGTTTCATCATATATTCGCTATTTTATCCTATTTTTCCTCAAAACAATAAAAAAGGACTTAGTTATCTTCAACTAAGTTCCTTTTTGTCTACACTCTGAGAATTGTCGTAAGACGATTCTTTTTTTACATGGAAAAAATCTTTATTCTGCCCC
>CAYIYY010000266.1:0-1595 GCA_964367605.1 uncultured Candidatus Izemoplasmatales bacterium
AAGGCATCAATTTCACTTTCATTTCGTTGAATTTAACAAGTCACTATGTTATAATATGCTTTAATGTAAAAAAGAAAATTGAGGTATTAAAAGATGGAAAAAATCTTATTTAAGAATCTAAATCAGTATTTTAATCAAGAAATTGTCATTGCGGGGTTTGTTGATAAAGTTCGTGACTTACAATATGTTCAATTTGTTGTATTGAGGGACTCATCGGATAAAGTTCAAATTACCGTTGAAAAAAACGAACAAAACCAAGCGATGAATGCCGTTATATCGAAACTTACTAAAGAAAGTACCGTTCGTGCGAAAGGTATTTTATTTGATCGTCCTAATGTCAAATTGAGAGGAATGGAATTTATTCCTACTGAATTTGAGATTACAAGTTTAAGTCTTGAAGAACTCCCTATCGACATTTTAGACTATACCAATAAAACCAATAAAGAGTTAAGACTCGATAACCGATTCTTAGATCTACGTACGCCTCAAAATTACATGATTTTCAAAGCCCAAACAATTGCTGAAATGGCAATGCGAGAATATTGGATTAACCATAATTTCATAGAAATTCATTCTCCTAAAATTTTGGGAACGGCTTCTGAATCTGGCGCAGAAGTTTTTAAAATGGATTATTTTGGCAAAACCGTGTATTTAGCACAATCACCACAATTTTATAAACAAATGGCCATGTCTGCCGGTTTTAACAATGTTTTTGAAATCGGACCTGTCTTTAGAGCTGAAAATTCTCACACGGCATTTCATGCGACAGAATTTACCTCAGTGGATGCGGAAATCAGTTGGATTAATTCCCACCATGATGTCATGGATATGGAAGAAGCAGTTTGTAAACATGTCTTAAAAAAACTTGATGAAACCATCGGTGATGACTTCACGAAGATGTTTAATAAAAAAATCGATATCAATGATGTGAAATTCCCAAGAATTCCATTCGCAGAAGCGAAAAGAATTATTCAAGAAAAATATCATTATACCGGTGAAAAAGTTCATGATATCGACCGTAGAGAAGAAGAACTCATTTGCATGTATGCGAAGAAAGAATATAAATGCGATTTCGTATTTATCACTGAATACCCCTTCGCCGCTCGTCCGTTCTATCACATGCTCGATGAAAATGGTTTAACCAAGAGTTTTGACTTACTCTACTGTGGCGTTGAAATTACAACCGGTGCTCAAAGAGAACATCGCATTGATATCTTAAAAGCACAAGCAGTAGAAAAAGGGTTATCCTTAGAATCGATTGACTTCTACTTAAATTTCTTTAAATACGGGGTTCCTCCTCATGGTGGATACGGATTTGGTTTAACGAGATTCTTAATGAAATTATTTGACGTTGAAAGCATTAGAGATGTGACATTCCTTTATAGAGGACCTAACCGCGTCAATCCATAACAACTTGAAACTAGGCATTTTTAATGCTTAGTTTTTTTTATCAGGTATGTTCGCTCATATTTATGTTAAAATTGAATGTGATGGGGTGATATTTTGATAAAAGCTATAATGATTGGTGCCGGTAACCGTGGCATCGGCGCTTACGGCGCGTTTGCGGAAAAAAATCCTGAAGATATTCAATTTGT
>CAYIYY010000267.1:0-1591 GCA_964367605.1 uncultured Candidatus Izemoplasmatales bacterium
CGATGATATAGACTTTGTATTTAACATAGCCTGGAAGATAACGAACCTTATCACGGATTTCGCGGATTTCATCCACTCCATTGTTACTTGCGGCATCTATCTCAATGACATCATTAATAGAACCATCTTGAATTCCTAAGCAATTCACGCATTTGTTACACGGATTATCGACGGGCGAATTAATACAGTTCACTGCTTTTGCAAGAATTTTTGCAATCGTTGTCTTACCCGTTCCTCTCGGTCCACTAAACAAATAAGCATGTGCTACTTTGTTGTTTTTCAATGCGTTTTTTAATGTTGTTGTAATATGTTTTTGCCCTGCAACCTCGGTGAAATCGACGGGTCGGTAAGTTCGATATAAAGCTTTATAACTCATCGTTTTCATCTCCTTTAATGTGGTATTGTTTTAAAACTTCTTTACTCGGGTTAATATATACATTCCCTTTTGAAGCATCCAGCAATACATAATCCTCTTCGTCAATTTTACTCATTGCTTCATCGATGATGATACCAGGAATACCTTTGGATCTTGCGATATAGGATGCATGTTGATCATAACTGCCGCTTTGGACTATAAAGCCACTAACATGTTCTTTATCACAGTTTAGAATAATGGAAGGTTTCATCTCTTGTAATACTAAAATACGGGGTTTATCAAATAATAATTTTGTTTCGTATTCGGTATCTTGAATCGCATATAATACACGATCAGTGGCATCTTCAATATCAATAATTCGGTTTTTCATGTAATCGCTCGCTAAGATTTTGAACTGATCAATGATATTACTAGCGGCGGTTTTATAGGCTTCATAAGCGCTTTTGCCTTCTGCGATTAACTGATAAGCCTCTTGTAATAACATTGGGTCTTTGACCATGAGTTTATGTGCTTCAAAAATCATAACAACCGTGTCGTTAAACACCGAACTACTATTTTTTATCGTATTTTCAATGGCTTCAGTACTCAATTTCAAAGCTTGATCAAGCACTTCCTTTTGATTTATATGTAAATCAAACTCAATCATTGATTCAGTCGTTGGTACAAGTTTATGAACTTTTCCGTAAGCAATTCCATTTTGTATCGATAATCCGGACAAGTAATTCATTCTTCCAACTCCTTGTAAATATTATACTCTTTATGCGACTTTTTTGACAGTCTATTCCGATTTTGTGTTCAATTTTTCTTTAATCTCTTCGATTACAAAAGACATTGCAAGTCCTTCTACAGATTTTGCTTCAAATTTCTTTTCGAGTTTCGCAATTGTAAAGACATCGTTCTCGCCATTTTGATAGATTTGATATCCTGCTTTTAAACTTTCTTGGAATTTAGAATTCAATTGAAGTTTTCTAAAGTCTTCAATTAAAAACTTTTTTGAGTCTCGCATTTTTTGGTTGACGATTTCAACAAATCTATCTTCATAATTTACTTTAAATCGTTTATCACTGATTTTTTGAAGCAATGTGTCTCCGCCCCAATAAATACCCACAAATATTAAGGGTAAGGCGAATAGATTCCAAATGTCAGTGGCTTCAAGATTCCCTGAAAAATGAAGATATATCGTATATCCTCCAATGATTACAAACGTTATTAACA
>CAYIYY010000268.1:0-1582 GCA_964367605.1 uncultured Candidatus Izemoplasmatales bacterium
ACGGCCAAGTTAAGAGAGTATACGTTTCTGCTAGAGCATTAAAAAGCGGAAAAGTTACTAGAGCTTAAACTCAGAAAAACCCTCGAAAGAGGGGTTTTTTCTTTCCAAAAAAAGAAAACGCAATTTACATTTGTAGATTGCGTTTTTAATTTATTATAATTGCATTTGATTAAAGCTTCAAAGAAAAAAATGATTTTTAGCTGGTAATACCACCACGTGAAAGATTCACCAGATTAGTATTAATAGTTAAATTACTTCAGTATTCTATATACTATGTGACATACTACCAGAAAGATCAATAAAACATCAATTAAGCGTCCTAATTGAATTGACAATGTCTTTGACCATGTCGATTGGAATTGCAAAACCCATACCTTCAATTTCTTCAGAAGCAAATTTCGCAACATTGATGCCAATGACTTCTCCTTCTAAATTGTATAAAGGACCGCCGCTATTTCCAGAATTGATGGATGCGTCATGTTGAATATATGGTACGACTAAATCCCAATCTGTCGTTCTATCAATGCCTGCGACGATTCCCATCGTAAACGTTCCATAGAAATCAAATCCTCTAGGATTTCCTGCAGCCAAGACAATGGTTCCTTTTGTCAATGAATCTGAAGAACCTAAAGGTGATATTCGAATGTTTTGATTTAGATTAACCCCACTGAAAGATAAGACAGCGATATCAACATCTTTATCAAAACCTAGTAAGGTCGCACTCACACTGCTTTTATCCTTGAATACGACTTTATAATTATCACTACCGTCTATGACATGTTCGTTGGTAATTATGTAATAAGTATGAGTGACTTCATCATAATCATAGACAACACCCGATCCTAACGATGTCCCATCTTCTCCTAAATAGGAAGTGACTCCCACGACTGATTGACTCGCTAATTCTGAAACTAAATAGATTTTTTGTTGCATTTCATCTAACGGAATTGATACTGAAGATTGCGCTAAGAATGTATCAAATTTAGCTGCGATAGAAGCGTAGATTTCATTGTAAACATCCGCTTTAATATCTTCTAAATAACTCGCATATAATTCTTGATAGACATCTTCGTAAATATCTTCATATATTTGATTAATTAAATCTTCATTGTTCTCATATTGATAGACTGATGAACTCGATGTAATTGTTGTTTCTGGCACCGTTGTCGTTTCACCAAAAAGATTAATTGATAAAACCCCTAAGAGAGTAACGATGATGGCGCTAACACATAAAACAGTCCATTTACGCATATATTATCCTCCTATGGTCTCGGTTTAAGTTCAATATCTTCAATGGTCATATAAGCGCCATTTCGGTAAACGATGATATCGATGATATCTCCTACACGGTATTTGCTAAAACCAGCTTTAAAATCCAGTGAATTAACGATTGTGACATCCCCTATTTGGGTTACAATGTCTCCCATTTGAACATGACCATCAAAAGAGGCGTTTGTTTGAACACCAATGACATAAAAACCTGAGGTTATCGTCGGAGGCAATGTAATATTATTTGTAGTAAAGTAAGTCGGATTATTCATAATATCAACAAATGTGATACCAAGCACTGGTACTTGTTTGG
>CAYIYY010000269.1:0-1578 GCA_964367605.1 uncultured Candidatus Izemoplasmatales bacterium
ATACGAGCTTCTTCCATGATAAGAATGCCTTCTAAAATAATAATTTTTGCTGGATTAACCAATTCGGTTGCTTTAGCCCTCGTCAAATTGACGAAATCATAGGTCGGCTTTTCAATGGGTTGTCCAGAAATCAGCATCTTGAGTTGTTTATAAAACAAGTCGTTATCAATTGAAAAAGGATGGTCATAGTTGACCGCTCTTCTTTCATCCATCGTCATGGCAGATTGATCTTTATAATAATCATCATGTTTAATAACAATAACTGGATAATCACCTAAATTAGCCATGATTTTTTCGACAACAGTCGTCTTTCCTGAAGAAGAACCGCCTGCAACAGCAATAATTAATGGTTTTTGCATGATTTACACATCCTTATCATATCGTATTTTTGGATTGGAATTGGTGAATAAAATTTGATTTTTTGAAGTGGATGACGAGCTGTATCAAGCGTATTGCCATCAACATCCATTATTTCTTTAATTTCGATTATTTCGGGTAATTTATTAGGGCTAATAATCTCAATGGTCGAATAAGGCTTAAAATTATTACGTTGTTCAACCGTTGCGATTTTTGTTACTTCATCATATTCCAAACCAATAGCGATAAAATCTTGAGTAGGAAGTTTTAAATCATCGTTGTATAATTGCTGCTTCGTGGTTGTAATACCAGCAAAGAAACCGTGTGAAGTTTCTCTATTTTCGGCTTTTTGGATTTCATTTTGGTAATATTCAAGAGGTTTAATCGATTGATTAAAGTAATCGTCAATCATCATGCGATAAACATAAACAATTGTCGCTATATAATGCGCAGATTTCATTCTTCCTTCAATTTTTAATGAAGAAATACCGAGTGAAATGAGTTCAGAAATATACTCGACACTATCTAAATCCTTCGAAGACATACGGAAATCATCTTTATGACCAATTTGTTGGTTGTTTTTAGATAAAGTGTAATGCCATCTACAACTATGAGCACATCCACCTCTATTCGCATCTCTATCGGTCATCGTATTTGATAATGTACATCTTCCCGAGTATGATACACACATCCCACCGTGGATGAATACTTCTAATTCTACTTTGGCATTTTCACTCACTGTTCTAATTTCATCGATACTCAGTTCTCTCGCTAAAACAACGCGTTCAATCCCATAATCATGCCAATGATTTGCTAATAAGCTGTTAGTCACACTTTGTTGCGTTGAAAGATGGACAGGAATTCTCGTTGTTTTTAATGCTCGGTCAATGATGTAGGGACTCGCCGCAATAATAGCGTCAACGCCAACTCTTTCTAGTTCTTTAAGGTAAGTATCAAGTCCCGCCATATCTTCATTATGAGGAATCATATTGGCTGTAACGTAGACTTTTTTACCTAATCGATGGGCAAAATCAACGCCTTCAGCGATTGAATCGATATTAAAGTTAGATGCTCGAGCTCTTAAAGAGAATGAAGTTCCACCAACATAGACCGCATCTGCACCATATAATAATGCAATTTTTAATTTTTCTAAATCGCCTGCAGGAGCGAGTAATTCTGGTTTTATCATCACTTCACCTCCGAACGGAGATTCGTTTGTTT
>CAYIYY010000270.1:0-1570 GCA_964367605.1 uncultured Candidatus Izemoplasmatales bacterium
TTTAAAAACAGTTCAATATCACTCTTTAAAATAAATATTGTAATCGAAAAAAAAGCACCTGATATTCAATCAGATGCTCAAAAATCATTAATATTTGTCTTGCATAACACGGAGAAATGCGGCGTTATAATGGTCAAGTTTAATGATAAAATGTCGGTTATCATAAACAAACCCTAAGTCTCTTCTTAATGTAATCGTTGTATTGGAAGTCTCCTGAATAGGAATGGACTCCGTAATTGATCCTGTTAAATATAGATAACTATCACGATATTCAATGTTAATCGGACCAACTTCATTTTGTGAATCATCTTCCATATTCATATAGGACAATAGTCCTTCACTAGCAATAACTGATTTTCTTAACTCATTGGTAAACTTTCTTTGGTATTGATTCCAATCAATCAAATTATCAAACACAAAATCACGTATAAAACCGTATTTGTCAACATAGCCAACTTTAAGGCACGAAATACAACGAATTAAATTCCCTTCAGTGTGAATGGAATTAATCGCTTGGCAATGAGGACAAACATAAACAACATTCTCTAATCCTTCTGCTAATTGCTTGCCCGGATGCGGAATCATTACACGTCTTTGGTACTCATAATCATTATGATAAAGTGCTTTGTTAATGATAACGCCAATCTCTTCGCTCGAGAGCGTTTGAAGTCTTTCCTTGGTAATCTCTAAATTGTAGTTTAACTCTATTTGACGGCGTTTCCGCTTTCCTGTCGCCCATCTTGGTTTTGATAAATAACCACCTTTAACATTACAAATGATAACGTCTAAATTTAGTTTTTTTATCAACTTCATCGTTGAGTCTTCAACATATCCGGTCTCACCATAGAATGTTGTATCACCTTCTGGAAAGATTAAAATAGGATAACCTTTCTTCACAGAATTAAAGATATTTTTGATGGTGGTGATATCACTTTTACCTTTAGATTTTGGGATGACATGCGCCACTTGTGAGACTAAAAATTTAGAAGGTTGTTTTGTAAATAAGGTTTGCGAGGCAATGATAAAAGGAACTTTTCTAAACCGAAGTGGGACATGAACGACATCAAATAGAAAAGTATGATTTGCGAGCATCACATAAGGTTCTTTTCGGTTAAAATTAACAGACTTATCTTTTTTGACAATTCTTTTTGCATCAAGCCACATCCATAGATAAACCAGGGGTTTAATCAAGAATAAAAGAAAGTTTTGTTGCTTATCAAGTCGAGTTTTCTTCATAACAAAATCCTCCAAGCATTAATAATAATATAACATAAAAATGGAAAAAGTGGAAAAAATTCATTCATTTTGCAAGTACAACTAATATATCAATTCATATATTACTTTTCGATACCGAAGTATATAATAGAATTGAAGGGGGAATTGACATGAAAAAGTCGCTCTATAATGTTATATACTGGTCGGCTCGTGTACTCGCTTTTCTTTTGATTGGATTATTACTCATGTTTTCATTTGATGTTTTTGAAGTTGAAGCATCATTTTGGAATCAAATGCTTGGTCTTCTCATGCATAATATTCCAGCCATCATCTTGATACTAGCCATTGTCATTGG
>CAYIYY010000271.1:0-1560 GCA_964367605.1 uncultured Candidatus Izemoplasmatales bacterium
TGCCATGTGGCGATTGTGGCGAAGTGGTTAACGCTCCGGATTGTGGCTCCGGTATGCGTGGGTTCGATTCCCATCAGTCGCCCCATTTTTTTATAAAAATATATTGATTATTTAAAATAATTATGCTAGTATTATATCGTTGCGGGTATGGCGGAACTGGCAGACGCGCTAGACTTAGGATCTAGTTCCTTGGAGTGCAGGTTCGATTCCTGTTACCCGCACCATATTGAATGAATAGGTTTGATACAGTGTCAAACCTTTTAAATTTGCTGGCAGAAAGGGGAAAAACTCCTATCCGCCAGTTTTCAAGAGATCAGTAGTAGTATAATTTTAGGTTATTATATGGTCCTTTTTCTTTATCTAATCAACTTTTTAACGATTACCTAACAATTTAACAATTACCCTAAACGTAGGGGTTGAACTTTTTTGAGAGGGGTGCGAATTGTATCAAAATAGGTAATCAAAGTGGCTATATAAGAAATCAAAGATTTCCTTTATCACCTCTGGTTTTTATCCTTCGGCATTGTGGCTTTTATTCACCGACATAGTGGCTTTTTTGAGCGGAATATACATTGATTTTTAGATATCATGATTACACGCAACCAGAGATTGGATAGGGGTTCATTATTGACAACAAGATAGAAGCAAAAAGAAAAGGTTAATCCTCAAGGAAGAAAACCTATTCAATTGGAATGATGATCCAAATGATATTTTTATCTGAACTGTTATCAATATTTCCTTCCAAATATATCTCCTGAGGGTAACCCGCAACAGTATAACCGTTGTCCTTTATGTATTTTTTAATCACTTCATAAGCAGTGATACTATTATAGTATTCTCCACAAAATGATATAGAAAGAGCTTTGGACTCAGGATAAATAACGGCATCCTCAGGGGCGTTCATTTCATCAATACATATGCATATTTTCATAGAAATATTTGTTAACTCATAAAAATCATCATCAAATAAATTTCTAGAAAATTCGCAGAAATGATAGCTATTATCTGCAAAGGTTAAATGGCGTCTTAAACAATCGTAATAGCAGTTCACAACATCAATTATAGCATCTTCTACATCTTTTGCTTGGAAATCCTTACAGATACAACAACGTCTTGGCAGCATAATTTCCTTAATAATGGGTGAGGCATTACTATTTCTCACTTCTAGTTTTTCGATGGCGGCTTGAGCAGCAGATATTTGAGCCTTTAAAACCTCTATTTGTGTTTCTGTAGAAAGGGTCCCATTGAAATATTTGTAGATATCGGATAAGGACATATTGGCCTTTCTCAAATCAAGGATAATCTGGATTCGTGCAATAGTATAGCTATCGAAATATCGGTAGCCCGATTGCTGATCAATTAAGGTTGGCTTAATTAGATTATGGTTTTCATAATTCAAAATCATCTTTCGGCTGATATTAAGAAGTGCCGCTACTTCACCTATTTGAAACAAGGTTTCATATTTCTTCATTCGCTAAAACCTCCCAAAAAAAGATAATATATTTTAAAAATGTATTGACTCGCCCCTTAGGGTACGATGTAAAATAAGTATAGCATAGA
>CAYIYY010000272.1:0-1541 GCA_964367605.1 uncultured Candidatus Izemoplasmatales bacterium
TGACTCCCAGAGAGTGCTTGTTGTTTATGGGTTTTGCGGATAAAGATTATGAAGGTAATAAGAAATATTCAGAAGTAATTAAGAATATTAAAGTATTTGATCATGAAGTAACGTTCATAAGTCTTGATAAAGAGTATATATATAAAGTTAGTCATGATGCAAGTCTTGCAACTATAATTCATAATGTAACAAAAGACTATAGTTATTTAGAAGGATGGTATACTAATGAAGATTTCACTGGTAGTAAATATACATCACTTAGCATAGCAGACTTTAAAGAAGGTTATGTGACTCTATATGCTAATTGGATATACCGTGTAGAGTTTGTAAGCGGTAATGCATATCGTGTCGATTATAATTTAAATGGTGGCAATATTAATAATAGCACTTTTATACATTCACAAATAGCAACGGATATTGAACAGCCAATTATTACTACACCAACTAGATATGGATATCGCTTTGTAGGATGGTATACTAGCCTTACAGGAGGAACATTGTATACATTTAGTTCACTTCTTACATCTAATATAACACTATATGCTAGGTGGGAGTCTTTTAATAATTCTTTTATCGATTATAATCGTACTGTCCACAATAATTCAAATAGTGAAATGATCTATTACTTTATACCATTCAAATCAGGAATATATACTATTACTTATAAGGGATTAGTTTCTGTTTATAATAATACATCTTCAACAACTGTTATTAATCAAGGCAAAGTAGCTTCAAATACTACTAATACAGTATATCTATATAGTGGTCAAATATATCGAATTAATTTAAGCGGTTATTCAGAAGGTAAAGAATTAGTCACCGCATCAATATTAATAACAGATAACGCAAAAATAAAATCTGCAAGAACTCTACATACAACTAAAGTATTAGAAATTGATGATGTATTTAGTGAAGTGTTTGAATCTAGTTATAGTGACTATAAATGGTATTATGATATTAATCTTACAAAACCAACTAGTGATACATTCAAAGTCGATAAAAATGCAATAACATTTGATAGTGAGAGAAGATTCATCATTATTTATGGTAAGAAAAATTAATTAAAGTAAAAAAGCATTGGCTCTTTAAAATGGATTGTGTTTTTGTGGTCAAAATGAGCTGCTTTTGAGTACTGACCACAAAATAATTTAATTAAAAGTATGCGTGTCAAATAAGACGTCTTGAGAAAGGCGTCTTATTTTTATATACTATTCATGAGGTGCATACTATGAATGAACAAAAAAATAAACTAAATGAATATTGGACAGAGATGATAACTGATTTTATTACATCAGGACTATCCCAAAAGGAGTACGCTTTAAAAAATAACCTAAAGATACACTCATTAGCTTATTGGCTTAGAAAGTTCAATACACAATTCAATGGATTTATTGAAGCAGTAGAAAAAACTTTTGAAGAATCTAGAAAAAAGGAATTCATAAAAAAGTACAGAGTACCTGCACCTAATATGCATTTTTCTGACTACTTTTCAGAGTTAATGAAAAAGTACAATAAAACAATAGGACAGTTAGAAATCATTA
>CAYIYY010000273.1:0-1539 GCA_964367605.1 uncultured Candidatus Izemoplasmatales bacterium
GTGGATTATGTCTTTCGACAAAGCGATTTGAGGAAGCTAAATCCATTTTGAAATCATTCGCTTTATATGAAAAAAACGGATTAATTCCAAACATGTTTCCTGATGATGGACAAGAACCCTTATACAATACAGTGGATGCATCGCTTTGGTATTTTCAAGCGATTCATCAGTATGACCTTGCGACGAATGATCAAGCCTTTATTATCCTTGAACTGTACCCTGTCTTAAAGAAAATCGTGAATGCTTATGAACATGGCACTGATTTTTCAATCAAGATGGATCAAGACGGATTGATTCATGCGGGCTCAGGTTTAGATCAAGTGACGTGGATGGATGTGAGGATTAATGGGGTTGTCGTAACGCCAAGACACGGAAAACCAGTAGAAATTAATGCTTTATGGTATAATGCTCTTTGTATCATGAAAGAGTATAGTCATTTAGCACAAGAGGACACATCGCATTATGAAGAACTAGCTACCTTAGTTAAAACCTCGTTTTTAAAACGATTTGTTTGTCAAAAAACCAGTTGTTTGCTGGATGTCGTCGATTCTGATGATGATTCTATTAGACCTAATCAAGTTTATGCGGCGGCTTTAGCTTATCCAATCATTGATCAAGCACTTGCCAAGAAAGTCATAAAAGTAGTTGAAGAAGAATTATTAGATATCTATGGTCTTAGAACATTGTCCATTCATGACCCGCGGTTTAAACCCATTTATGAAGGACCCATAGAAAAAAGAGATTTTGCTTATCACATGGGAACAGTATGGCCTTTCTTATTAGGGGGCTATATAGATAGTTACCTTTATGCACATGATTATTCAGTAGATGCATTGATGTATGCAAGAGATATTTGTCACCGTTTTACTAATCACATGCAAGAGTACTGCATCAATGGTATCGCTGAAATCTTTGATGGTCATCATGGCACAATATCAAGGGGCTGTTATACGCAAGCATGGAGTGTTGGTGAAATCCTAAGAATATATACAAAATACAAATTATATGACTTACCAAAAAAAGGATGATTTTATGATGCGTTTAGATAAAATGCTTTCAAATTTAAAGTATGGCAGTCGCAGTGAAATTAAAAATTATGCCAGGCAATCAAGAATTACAGTGAACGGAGAAACGATTAAAGACAGTGATATCTCGATTGATCCGATAAACGATCAAGTGATGATTGACGGTGAACTCGTTTTTTACCGTGAATATATCTATCTAATGATGAATAAACCAAAGGGGGTTATCTGTGCCGCTGTCGATGATATGTATAAACCTTATACTATGCTCATAGACGCACCATTTAACCGTTTTGATCTCAACGTTTGCGGCAGACTTGATGTCGATTCTGAAGGACTCATCGTCCTGACAAATGATGGTGATTTCTTACATAAAGTCATCAGCCCTAAACATGATATTTTTAAAACGTATTATGTCACTTTAAGAGACCCTCTTTCTAGTTACCAAAGTTTAGAAAAAGGTGTCATGATTAAAGATGGGGCAGAAAGACCTTATTTGACAAAACCAGCCAAAATC
>CAYIYY010000274.1:0-1530 GCA_964367605.1 uncultured Candidatus Izemoplasmatales bacterium
TAATAAATTACAAAATAAAGGAGCTCAAGTAAATGGAAAAGTGGAACATGATTATTTATTTCTTACTGATTGGATTATTACTCTTTATTGGAAAAGTGTTAAAAACAAAATTGCCATTTTTGAACAGAATCGTTATTCCGACAGCCTTATTAGGTGGTATCATCGGCTTAATCTTTTCAAGTGAAGTAATCCCGGGTTCTTATGAAATCGATGTAGAACAAATGACGGCGATTGTATATCACGCTTTAGCGATTGGGTTTATATCACTCGCATTAAAAGAATCGCAACATCAAAATAAACGTAAATTATGGTCGACTGGGATGGTTATTACCAGTACTTATGCATTACAAGGATTTATCGGTATTTTATTAGTCTTACTTTTCTTTAGTAATCGTTTCATTGGTTCGGGTATTTTATTGGCTTTGGGATTTGGTCAAGGACCAGGACTCGCAACTTCTTTTGGCGGTATGTGGAATACGCCGCTTGAAGGATTTGGTGTCGCTTTAGGCGCTTCTTATGCTTTTTTAGGCTATTTATGGGGCGGTATTGTTGGTGTTCTAGCCATCAATGTGATTGCACGTAAACGTGGAATCATCAAACCAAAACGTTATTATGAACAATCCGTTGAAAAAGCGACAATTGAAGTTGATACGGTCAAAGAAGTCAATGTGATGGATGGATTAACCGTTCAATTAGTCGTCATTTTCATCATTTATGGTTTAGTTTGGTTGACACTCTTTATTATGGCCAAAGTATTAGCTCCATTAGGATCGATTGGTGGCACGATATTTGGACTTCTTGAAGGATTTAACTTCATTATTGGTATTGGATATGCATTACTTTATAAATTTATCCTTCGAAAAATCAATAAAAAAGGAATTAAAACCAATTTCTTAACGAATAACTATTTGTTATCGAATATTTCATCGACAGCATTTAATTTTATGATTGCGGGTGCTGTGTTATCCATCACTTTAGATTTCTTAGTTGAATTTGGAGTATTGCTTGCCGTGGTATCTACGATTGGTGGGTTACTAACAATTCTTTATTTGTTCTATATAACTAAAAAAGTTTATAAGACAAATACAGCAGAATATTTTGTTGGATTGTATGGTATGTTAACAGGAACTGCATCAACTGGTATTGCTTTATTAAAGGGATTAGATCCACAACTAGAAACGCCGGTTGCAGAAGAATTGGTATTAGGTTCAGGGACTGCTATTATGATGGCATTACCGTTATTTGGAATCTTAATGCTTCCATCCCTTGGCTTTGGAAAACCAAATGAAGGATTATTTAATTACATTGCTTTATTCGGATGTCTTGCTTTTGTTCTGGTTATGGTTGTCATTTTGTCAGTTCGCTCAAAAAGAATACCTCAATAATTAAATTAAATTTAAAACACAAAAATCAGTTTATTGCCTATTTTTTTGTGTTTTTTATTCATTTGGAAATTGTATTTTTCAACTCTATATAACTAAAATAAAAAAAGAATAACCTCATCTCTTGCGTATTATGTTATTAGATAGC
>CAYIYY010000275.1:0-1519 GCA_964367605.1 uncultured Candidatus Izemoplasmatales bacterium
TGAATATTTCTTATTACCTGCATAATCTTCAAACACTATAACGATATCACATTCAGTGTTATGGATAAGTGGTAATCCCGTAGCATGTTCAATATATACTTTTACTTTATCACTACCAAAGGTACTTGTGTAAGTAGGTTGGAATTCTAAAGCATTATTATATATTGATACTTCTGTAATGTTTTGAGTTTTTATTGAGAAGAATAAATCATTAACATCAAATACTGGAATATCCTCTACTATTATTTCTGTTGTTTGATTTAGATGATCTGTAGCAGTAAGGATAATATTAACATAAGCACCACCGACTTGAATAGAGCCTTGTTGTAGTGTTGCTGTAACAGTCAGATTCTTATTATGACTATCTTTTGCTGTTGCAGAAAACATTAAAGCATTAATCTCCTCATTTACCCTTATACCTGCTCTAGGTGTGTAATTTATTGTTGGCTTTCCATATATTCTTATACTTACTTGTTTAGTACTAATATTACCAACCTTATCAGTAGCTCTTATTTCATATATTACAGTACTTCCAGCAGTAAGGCTACCTTCAATTAGATTTAAGCTTAAAGACTCTTGCCCAAGTTCTTCATCAAATGTATCAATTGCACTTACACCTAAAGTTTCTAAAGATATATCTTCACCAACAATATAATCAAGTCTTCCACTTACATTAATAACTGGTTCACTATAGAAGTAAACTTTTCTAAATTCTATTACTTCATTTCCTAGATGATCTACCGCTTTAAGTTGATATAACTTAATTGGAATACCATTTACTGGTAGAGTGTACAAATCATGAGTAATAGTTAAATTTACATTTCTTTGTACGGTTGAACTATTATATGTATAGAATTCTATTTCATATAGAGTATTCTTTTCTAAAGTAACACTATAACTTTGATTTACTCCATAACTTGTGATTGATACTGAAGTCACTTGAACACCATTTTTATAAACCCTTATAGTTCCATTTACGTATGAATTAGACGACAAGTTCTCAATATTAAATTTATGAGTGCCACTAAATTCTGAATAAAATTTATATTTATCTGAAGTATGAGCACCATAAGCTGTTACATTATACGAAAACTTTGTATTATAGTAGATATAAGGTTTAGTTTGATAACTAGATATATACTTAGCATATATTTCATAGTCACTTTCTATTGGCTTAGTAAAGTCAAATCGTTTTTCAAGATTACCTTGCTTATAATACCATCCCTCAAATACATATCCATAATAAGTTGGATTTACTGGTCTTTGTAAGTAATCATTGTGATTAACTGTAATCGTCTGAATAGGAGTATTATTCTTGCGATCTACTTTAATACTGTATTTTACAGCTGATGCAGTAATATTAATACTCTTATTAAATGCATCCTTTGCTATAGCATTAAAATCAGATGGAGTAACATTAGTTTTTGAACTCTTTAGATTTGCATCAACTGCTGTAATAGTTGGTGTACCATAGACTTTAATATTTTCTATTATTATTTCTTTTTGATTTCCAATTATA
>CAYIYY010000276.1:0-1517 GCA_964367605.1 uncultured Candidatus Izemoplasmatales bacterium
ATACATCAATAATATCTTCCCAATCAAAAATTAGGATTCTCTTTTTATGTAAATACCATGAGATTCCATTTTCTAAAATCGTGAACTTCGAAAGAAAAGTTTTTGGTCCAACAATTATAGGTAATGAAGATATGAAGAAAGCAATTATAAGAAACAATAAATATACTAATGTCGATTTTGTATCTAATTCTTCATATGTTGAAATTATGAAGTATGCGACAATAAGGTAGTGTCAAGAATGTTGTGTACTTTCTTTTAGTTTAAGTATTAAGAGCCCTTAGTGTTAAAGCCTTTGTATTTTAAGCTTTGTTTTTGTTTTAAATGAATGAGTGGACTTATGACACTAGATACTTATCCACAATTTTTTGTTGGAGCTCAGCGAGTACTAATCCAAAACCCTTATAGATTCTCGATGAACCTTTAAAGTTATATTCATCGAAATGACTGACTAAATATTTTTCTAATGATTCCTCCGATGGAAATTGAATTTTTGATTTGAATTTACGCTTTAAATTCTTATTAAATCCTTCAATGGGATTCGTAGTATATATCGAAGGTCGAATCGCTTCTGGATAATCAAAGAACGTTAATAAGTATTCATTACCCTTTAATGATTCTATGACTTTTGGATAAGTTTTACCCCATTTTAAAATGAAGTCATTCAAACAATTAATCGCATCAGTTTTATTACTCTGCTTGCGAATCATCTTAAAATCATTCAAAACAATGGAACGATCACTGACCCGTACTTTCCAAGCAATATTACGCATGACATGAACTAAGCAGCGTTGAATATCAGCTTTAGGGTAAATAGAAAGAATAGTCTCTTCAATCCCTTTTAATCCGTCTGTGACGAATAATAAAGGCTTCGTTAAGCCTCTAGACTTCAGATCAAGTAACAAAGTCTCCCAAGCTGAAATGGCTTCATTTGGGTATATAGCATATCCTAGGAGTTCTTTAGAGCCATCCATCTTAATCCCTAAAGCAATATGAACAGCTTCTTTAGAAACGGTATCTCTTCTTAAAGGAATATAGGTCGCATCAAGGTAAATGACTGCGAATTCACTCTCTAACTGTTTTTGTTTAAAAGCCTCAACGTTCGCAATCACAGTATCAGTAATATTCGATATCGTCCCTTTACTATATTTCTTATCATAGAGTGATTCAACGATCATGGATATCTCTTCTGTGGTTAATCCTGTTTGAAATAACTTAACGATAATCTCTTCAGTCTTAGTATCTCGACGTTCGTATTTAGGAACAATAGGAGATTCGAATTCAGCGTTACGATCTCTTGGGATAACGAGGTTTAATATACCATGACTGGTATTAAACTGACGTTCATAAGATCCATTCCTTGAATTGGTTTGACTGAGTCCATTTCGTTCATATTTTTGATAGTGAAGTAGTTCCGATAATTCAACTTTTAGAAGTTCGTTAACCGCTCTTTCAAGTTCTAAGCGAAATAATTCTTGGATTGTTTCATCAATTTTCTCGCCTTTGGCAAGACAACTAAC
>CAYIYY010000277.1:0-1503 GCA_964367605.1 uncultured Candidatus Izemoplasmatales bacterium
AGTAGGGGTCTTTCATCCGCTTTTTATCTGAGGTATCCTTACTGTACATGGCGTACTTCTGGTAGAGTTCCAGACCACTTTGCTTCAAATACCGATAGTTCTTTAATCCACCATACCCGGCGTCTGCCACGGGGTATTTTGGATAAAATCCATATGCTTTATGATAGCCTTCTAAAAATGGAATGAGCGTTTGGTAGTCACTTCGGTCTTGAAACACATCAACGTGTAATATGTACTCATTGGATACACCGATTTGTATGTTGTATCCGGCTTTTAATTGACCATTTCTCATATGATCTTCTTTCATATGCATAAACGTCGCGTCTTCATCTGTTCTTGCAAAGGAGTTCCGGCGCTCACCGATCACTTCAATGTAGTGATTATATTCGGTTAGCTTACTATGATAATCACTCATCTTCTCGTAGTCTCTTTGTAACGCCGTTTTTCGTTGTCCTTTACCATAGACAAATGAGACCTTACTTTGTTCAATGTCTGCCTCTAAATAACGGATAATCTTCAAGAGTGTTTCATGTTCATAAGTTTCACCTACGGGAAAAAAGATACCCGCCTCAGCGTATCTCTCATTCATTGACTCTAATTGTTTCGTTATCTTTTTATATAGTTTATCGCGGAATTTCTCAATTGAGCCTTTCCATATAAACTTATATTTATTAGCGTTCGCTTCAATCTTTGTTCCGTCGATGTATAGTTTGTCTACTTCGATCTTTTCTTTATGGATGATATAATGATTGATTTCATAAAAGATGTCTTCGATTTGACACTTTAATCTTTCCTTCATAAACTGATTGATGGTTTGATGGCTCGGTTTCAGCTCGTCGGTTAACCACATAATTCTGATGTCGTTTTTCGCTGCTTTTTCAATCCCTCTAGTGCTTGTGATGTTTTCCATCATACAAAACAGTATCAATTTGAGCATATTGACTGGATTATAGCCAATTCTACCTACGTTTCTATCGGGTTCTATGTATTGTCTAAAGTCTATCCTCCTGAATACTTCGTCAAATGTTCGCGCTTCACTATCAAATGGTATTTTCATTTCAAATAATAGTGGTAATTTCAACTGTTTTGGGTTAAAATATTCTTGTATAATATTGTGGTACTGCATACTTCAATTATACCAAAAATCCACCCTGGACTTCCAGAGTGGATTTTTTGTTTATATCGGACTATAACACTCTTATTTCGTTACAGCCCCTTTTTTCTATTTATCCGATTGATCCTTCCATCTCAAGTTTAATGAGTTGGTTTAGTTCAACCGCGTATTCCATCGGTAATTCTTTAGCAAATGGTTCAATAAAGCCCATGACAATCATTTCAGTCGCTTCTTCTTCAGTTAACCCACGACTCATTAAATAGAATAATTGGTCTTCACTGATTTTCGAAACAGTTGCTTCATGTTCTAATGACACATCGCTGTTTTTTACAATATTTGTTGGAATTGTATCAGAGAATGAATAGTCATCAAGAATGATGGTATCACAT